>DATNCF010000312.1:0-6698 GCA_035571675.1 Burkholderiales bacterium
GAAGGCGGTGCTGCTGTCCTTCCGCCTCTACGACAACACCGTCATGCCCGGCGGCGCCACCCAGTACTTCGACAAGGTGCCGAGCAAGTTCGCCAAGCTCACGCAGGCCGACTTCGCCGCCGGCGGCTACCGCGTCGTGCCGCCCGCCATGGCGCGCCGCGGCAGCTACATCGCGCGCAACGTGGTGCTCATGCCCTCCTACGTCAACATCGGCGCCTACGTGGACGAGGGCAGCATGGTGGACACCTGGGCGACCGTCGGCTCGTGCGCGCAGATCGGCAAGAACGTGCACCTGTCGGGCGGCGTGGGCATCGGCGGCGTGCTCGAGCCGCTGCAGGCCAACCCCACCATCATCGAGGACAACTGCTTCATCGGCGCCCGCTCCGAAGTGGTCGAGGGCGTCATCGTCGAGGAGAACTGCGTGCTGTCCATGGGCGTGTTCATCGGCCAGAGCACCAAGATTTATGAGCGCGCCACCGGCAAGATTCACATGGGACGCGTGCCTGCGGGTTCGGTGGTGGTACCGGGGTCGCTGCCCGCCGCCGACGGGAAGTATTCGCTGGCCTGCGCCGTGATCGTGAAACGCGTGGACGCGCAGACCCGCTCCAAGACCAGCATCAACGAACTGCTGCGCAGCGACTAGATGGGATCGTACAAGGGGACATGCTCCCCTTGTATATCCCCTACTATTGAGGGAAGCTGGTTCATAGTCCCCGGGAGAGCACCATGTCAGCAATGAAGCGCCTGTTCCAACTGATGGCGGACAAGAAGGCTTCCGACATCTTCATGTCGGTGGGCTCGCCCATCAACATCAAGATCAACGGCACGGCCATCCCGGTGAACCAGACCGCCATGGACGCCAACGGCATCATGACGCTGCTCCACGAGGTGATCAACGACAAGCAGAAAAAGGAGTTCGAGGAGACGCTGGAGCTGAACACCGCGGCGTCCCTGGAAGGCGTGGGCAATTTCCGCATCAGCGCCTTCCGCCAGAAGAACTCGCCCGCCGTCGTGGTGCGCTTCATCCCGGGCACCATCCCGCCCTTCGACACCCTCAACCTGCCGCCGGTACTCAAGGACATCATCATGGAGAAGCGCGGCCTGATCCTGATGGTGGGGGCCACGGGCTCGGGCAAGTCCACGTCGCTGGCCGCCATGCTGGACTACCGCAACGAACAGAAGCCCGGGCATATCCTCACGCTGGAAGACCCGGTGGAGTTCATTTTCAAGAACAAGAAATGCATCGTGAACCAGCGCGAGGTGGGCACCGACACGCTGGACTTCAAGGTGGCGCTGAAGAACGCCCTGCGCCAGGCCCCCGACTGCATCCTGATCGGCGAGATCCGCGACAAGGACACCATGGGAGCGGCCATCGCCTACGCCCAGTCCGGGCACCTGTGCCTGGCCACGCTGCACGCCAACAACAGCTACCATGCCATGAACCGCATCATCAGCTTTTATCCGCTGGAGAACCGGCCCGCGCTGCTGGAAGACCTGTCGGCCACGCTGAAGGCGGTGATCTCGCAGCGCCTGGTGAAGAACAAGCAGGGCGGGCGCAATGCCGCGGTGGAAGTAATGCTCAACACCCGCCACATGAGCGAGCTGATCGCCAAGGGCGATATCAGCGAGATGAAGGAGGCCATGGAAAAAAGCCTCTCCCCCGGCTCGCAGACTTTCGAGCAAAACCTGTTCAACATGCTGCAGGCGGGCATCATCACCCAGGACGAGGCTCTGGGCAACGCCGACTCGGCCACCAACCTGCTGTGGCTGATCAACAACACCGAGGCGGGCGCCGCGCTCGCCCCCGGCGGCAGCGCCGCGGCCAAGGCCGACAAGCCCGAGGCCAAGGCGGGCGACACCGGTTCCTTCGCCGAGTTCAAGCTCGACGTGGGCGCCTGACCGGCCGAGCGGAAACCAGCGCCTCGTGGCCCCGCCCCTCCCCGCTCCGCCGCCCCAGCCCACCGACGAGCCCACGCTCGCGCTCACCTGCGAACTGATCCGCAAGCGTTCGGTCACGCCGGCCGATGACGGCTGCCAGGCGCTGATCGCCGGGCGCCTTGAACCGCTGGCCTTCAAGGCCGAGTTCATCGAGGCGGGCGGCGTCACCAACCTGTGGCTGCGCCGCGGAACCGCGGCGCCGCTGGTGTGCCTGGCCGGCCACACCGACGTGGTGCCCACCGGGCCGCTCGAGTCCTGGCGCTCCGATCCCTTCACGCCCACGCTGCGCGACGGCCGTCTATACGGACGCGGCGCGGCCGACATGAAAACTTCGCTGGCGGCCTTCGTCATGGCCTGCGAGCGCTTCGTGGAATCGCATCCCGCGCACGCCGGCTCCATTGCGCTCCTGCTCACCTCGGACGAGGAAGGCGACGCCGTGGACGGCACGGTGCGAGTCGTGGAGCGGCTCAAGGCGCGCGGCGAGTCCATCGATTTCTGCGTGGTGGGCGAGCCCACTTGCGTGAAGAAGCTCGGCGACACCATCAAGAACGGCCGCCGCGGCTCGCTCTCGGCCAAGCTCACGGTCAAAGGCATCCAGGGCCACGTGGCCTATCCGCACCTGGCGCGCAACCCCATTCACCAGATGGCGCCGGCCCTGGCCGAACTGGCCGCGACGGAATGGGACCGCGGCAACGAATACTTCCCGCCAACGACCTGGCAAGTATCGAATGTTCACGGTGGAACGGGTGCGGGCAACGTCATCCCCGCCGAAGTGGTGTTGGATTTCAATTTCCGCTTTTCAACCGCCAGCACAGTGGACGGGTTGAAAGAGAAGCTTGAGTCGGTGCTGAAGCGCCATGGGCTGGAGTACGCCATCGCCTGGAATTTTTCGGCTGTTCCCTACCTCACCCCCGAGGGCGACCTGGTGAAGATCGTCGGCGCGGCGATACAGGACGTGGTCGGGGTCAAGACCGAATTGTCCACGTCGGGTGGCACCTCGGACGGGCGCTTCATCGCCACGATCTGCAAGCAGTTGGTGGAATTCGGTCCAGTGAACGAATCGATACACAAGCTGAATGAGCATATCGAGCTGGCCGACGTTGAGCCGCTGGGGCGCATTTACCAGCGCATCCTCGAAAAAATTCTTCAAAAAAAATAAGCAAACCCATAGAGACCAGCATCCAGGACTGGATTGCCACGGCATCGAGGCAACTTGCGCGCGGCAGGCTGTTCTTCGGCCATGGCGCTATCAATGCACGCGATGAGGCGGCCTGGATAGCTGCCAATGCCTGCCGCATCTCTCCGCTGCGGTTGTCGGTTCACGTGGCCCGGCGCATGCGCGCCGGGGAGGTGGAGCGTGCCAACAGCATTGTGGCGGAGCGTATTTCGAGCCGCAAACCCCTCGCCTATCTGCTCGGCGAAGCTTGGCTCGCGGGCAAGCGCTTTGTCGTAGATGAGCGCGTCATTGTTCCCCGTTCGCTTATTTCCGAATGGCTGCCCGAACGCTTCGCGCCCTGGATCGTCCAGCCCCGTTCGGTCAAGCGTGTGCTCGATTTGTGCACGGGCTCGGGCTGCCTGGCCATACTTGCCGCGCAGGCGTTCCGCAACGTGCGGGTTGACGCGCTCGACCTCTCGCCCGATGCACTGGCGGTGGCGCGCGCCAACATCCGCCTGCATCGAATGAGCGGCCGGGTGCGCGCGCTGCGCTCGGACCTGTTCTCGGCCATCGATGGAGCGAGGCCGCGGAAATACAATTTGATCCTGTGCAACCCGCCCTACGTGGACGCTCCTTCCATGCGCACGCTGCCGGTGGAATACCAGCGCGAGCCGCGCCTCGCGCTGGCCGGAGGCCGCGACGGCCTCGACCTGGTGAAGCGCATCCTGGCCGGCGCGCGCCTGCACCTTGCGCCGGACGGCGTACTGGTCATGGAAATCGGCCACAACCGCCGCGCGCTCGAGCGCGCCTATCCGAAGACGCCATTCCTGTGGCTGGACACCAGCGCGGGACCCAATATCGTGTTCCTGCTCACGGCGGCGGACCTTCCCTGATATTGCAGAGCTCCTCGGGCACGCGCCTTCGCCCGCCCAGTGCGCCAGCCTGGAGGCCTGAAATTCGCGGTTAGAATGGAATCAATAAGGAGACGAACATGCCGGTCGATTCGGATATCCAAAAGCTGCTCGACACGATCAATGCGCTGCCGGCGGTTGATTTCGGGCACATGCCCGCGCTGGAGGCCGCGCGCAAATTGCGCGTGCCCGTCAATGTGCCGCCCATTCCCAGGCGCGCCGCGAAAGTTGAAAACCGCAGCGTGCCTGGCCCCGGCGGCGACATCCCGGTCCGCATTTACTGGCCTGAGGGCAAGGGCCCCTTCGGCGCGATGGTGAGCTTCCACGGCGGCGGCTGGGTGATCGGCAACCTGGATTCCGACGAGTACAAGAGCCACATGCTGGTCAACGATTCGGGCGTGGCCATCGTGTCGGTGGATTATCGCCTGGCGCCCGAGCACACCTTTCCCGCCGCGGCCGAAGACTGCTACGCTGTGACCAAGTGGGTGTACGACAACGCCCGGTCCCTCAACTTCGACCCCAATCGACTCGGCGTGGGCGGCTCCAGCGCCGGCGGCAACCTGTCCGCGGTGGTGCCGCTCATGGCGCGCGACCGCGGCGGACCGCCGCTGCGCTTCCAACTCCTCACCTATCCGGTTTGCGACGACAATTTCGATCGGCCTTCCTACGTCAACAACCCCAAGGGCAAGATCATTTCGCGCGCGCAGATGCAGTGGTTCTGGGACATGTACGTGCCCGACAAAAAAGACCGCGGCAACCCTTACGCCACGCCCATGCGCGAGAAAAACCTGCGCGGCCTGCCGCCGGCCCTGGTGCTCACGGCCGAGTACGACCCGCTGCGCGACGAGGGTGCCGCCTATGCCGCCCGCCTGAAGGAGGCGGGGGTGGAGACCGAGCACGTCGACTACGAGGGCATGGTGCACGGCTTCATCTCGGTGGCGGTGCTGCACGCGGTGAGCACCAAGGCGCTCAGGCACACCGCCGCGGCCATGAAGAAGTACCTGGGCTAAGAGTACTACTGAGGGCTTACAACAACGCGCGACCGAGACCACGCAGCAAAAGGAGCGGAACATGAGCGTGCACATGGACGTACTGAGAGGCAAGGCGGTGGTCATCACCGGATCGGGACGCGGCATCGGCGCCGCCTGCGCGAGGAGCGTTGCCCGGCTGGGCGCCGCCGTGGTGGTGAACGACGTCAACGCCGACAGCGCCAACCAGGTGGCCGGGGAGATCAAGTCCGCCGGCGGGCGCGCCGTGGCGCACGTGGCCAACATCGCGTCCTGGTCCGAGGCCCGTGGCCTCGTCGACCGCTGCGTGAGCGAATTCGGCGCCATCGACGGCCTGGTGAACAATGCCGCCCTGTTCATGATGGGGACCCTGGAGGAAATGGCCGAGGCCGACTGCAAGCGCCTGTTCGACGTCAACGTCATCGGCACCGCCAACTGCGCCGCGCACGCCGTGAAGCACATGAAGAAGGCCGGCCGGGGCTCCATCATCAACGTCACCTCGGGCGCGCACATGGGCATTCCCGCCATGGGGGTGTACGGCGCAACCAAGGGCGCGGTGGCCTCGTTCACCTACACCTGGGCCATGGAGCTGAAGGACAGCGGCATTCGGGTGAACGCGCTCTCACCGCAGGCGGACACCGCCATGGGTGCCAGCACCGGCGAGTACTACGCCTCGCACGGCATGCAAAAGCCCGACCGGCAGCAGCCGCCCGCCGACAACAACACGCCGGTGGTGGAGTACCTGCTTTCGGACGCTTCGTCCGGCATCACGGGGCAGGTGGTGCGCATCGACGGCCGACAGCTTGCGCTGTGCGCCCACCCCGGCGTGCTCATGCCGCTGCTCACGAGCGAGCGCTGGACCTGCGAGAGCGTGGCGGCGGCCTTTGAGAAGGACCTGGCCAAGCGGCAATTGCCCCTGGGCATCATGGGCATGAAGGTGGAAACCATGCCCAACCCATCGGCCTTCTGGGCCGGCACGAAATAGAGCAACAGGGCGCAGCGGGCAGAACACCGGCCCTCGTTGGTTAGCGGCTGGAAACAGACATCTCCCGGCCCACGGCGCCGCCCGCCCCCGGCGGCAGCGCCGCGCACAGATCCCGGTTCAGCATGGAATCGCTGCCCCGGTTCATGTCGTAAATCGCACGCAGGGCGCGCTCGACACCGGGCGTCACGTCGGTGAAGGCAAGGCCGATATACCCACCGGTGTCACCGTAGGCGCAGACGGCCTCGATCTCGATGAGTTGCCGTCCCTCGGGGCTGAGTATGCGCAGCGCGCAGCGCTCGCCGGTTTCGATGGCGCAGCCTTCGCGCAGCAGGATGCGGGTGCCATGCAGGGAGTAGTCGAGCAGCAGGGCATCGACGAAGCGGGGAAACAGGATGAGCATTCCCCGGGCGCGGAAGGGCAACCTGGGCTGCAAGCGGCGTTCTGCCGGGATCATGCGTCATCTCGTGCGTTGAAAGTCGCCATGCTTCCACATCTCCGTTAACGGACTGTTTAACGGGGATGAAGTATTTGTGATAACCCAATGAGCCCAATGGACATGTCGGTTGGCGCTAAAGAGGCATGGGTTTGCCCCTGGAGGGCGGACAGCGTACAATCCCGGGTCCGCGGGGTGTAGCGTAGCCTGGTAGCGCGCCTGGTTTGGGACCAGGATGTCGGGAGTTCAAATCTCTCCACCCCGACCA
>DATNCF010000313.1:0-8218 GCA_035571675.1 Burkholderiales bacterium
GCCGACGATGAAATGCACCCCGGCGCCCAGCACCTCGCGCGCCACCAGTGCGGACTCGGCGGGGCTGGCCTTGTCGTCGCGCGCCATCACCTCGATTTTCTTGCCCAGCACGCCGCCGGCGCGGTTGAACTGCTCGGCCGCGACGCGCGCGCCGGCGAGCATGCCGTTGCCGAACTGGGCCAGCGGACCTGAGAGCGGATAGATCGCCGCGATCTTCAGCGTGTCGCCCTGCTGGGCCAGCGCGGCGCGGCCAAGGCCGCCGGTGGCCAGCGCGGCGCCCGCGCCGGCGGCCAGGTATTTCAGCGTGTTACGCCGTTGCTGTCGATGATCCATGGTTTCCTCGCAGGGGTGGGTTTTGAACCCAATTCGAATTCGAAGTCGAATTTGCGCCCCAGCATAGTCCCATTCGGGGTGTCCGCACAAGGGGCACCCCGGCTCGGAGGTGATGATCTAGGACGACATGCCCAGCGTGCCGCCCTTGCCCGCCTGGCCCAACACGCTCTCGTAGTCCAATAGCTGGGAGGAAAGGTAGCCGCCGTCCACGGCCAGCCACTGGCCGGAGACGTAGCTGGCTTGGTCGGACAGGAAAAACAGCGCCGCCTTGGCAATTTCGTCGGTGGTGCCGCGCCGGCCCATGGGCACGCCAACGCTCAAGCTCGCTTCCGTCCCGTCCTGGCGCACCGGGATGCGCGGGGTGACGATGGAGCCCGGCGCGATCACGTTCACGCGGATACCGCGCGGGGACCATTCCACCGCCATGCTGCGCACCAGGTTCAACAGGCCGGCTTTGGCGGCGCCGTAAGAGGCGTGGTACGGCGCGCTGCGAACGCCGTCGATGGAAGCGATGCCCAGCAAGGCACCGGGCTTCTGGCGTTTGAGCATCCCGGCGGCCACTTGCTTGGCCGCGATGAAGAAGTAGCGCAGGTTGCGGCGATGGTCGAGGTCCCAGATGGCCTCGGTCATGTCCTCGAGGCGTGCCCAGCCGGCCATGCCGATGATGCTGGCCATCACGTCGATGCCGCCCATCGCCTGCTCGGCCTGGGCGATGGCCGCCTTGAGCTTGGCGTCATCCAGCACGTCGGCCACGATGGCCACGCTCTTGCGCCCCTCGCCCTTCACGCGAGCCGCCACCGCCTCGGCGCGCCCGGCGTCGAAATCCAAGACGGCGACGTTGCAGCCGGCGCCCGCCAGCCGCATGGCCGTGCTCTCGCCCATGCCCTGCCCGCCGCCGAGAACGATGGCGGACTTGCCTTCCAGGCCGAATACGGATGTGCTCATTTTTTCTCCTCGCTTGTAGGGATGGGGTTGCGACTCATCGCCGGCGCATTACGCCGGAACGTCATGCCTTTATACTGCAACTTGCCTGGAATTTAGATGTACCGAGATACTACAAACGGCGATCAACATGAACGGCCATTCGACACTCACGGCGAAGGGACAGGCCACGGGACGAAAAGCCGTTCCGCTCGAACAGCTTTGAGCACCGGACGGCCCAATTAGCCTATAACGCCTTTGTCTCGTAGCGTGGCGCGCTGCCTCGCGTCCACGCCGGCTTCTTCCAGCACCGCATCGGTGTGCTCACCCAGTCGCGGCGCCGGCGTGCGCAGGTCACCCGGCTTGGCCGACAGCACCGGCGCGATGCCCGGCACGATCATTTCCAGCCCGTCCGCGGTGCGGGTCTTGCGCAGCATGTTCCTGGCCTGCAGTTGCGGATCCTTGGCCACGTCCTCGACGCTGCACACCCGCCCTGCCGGCACATCGGCCTTCTCCATGGCCGCGAGCACGTCGTCGATGCTCCGCTGGGACGTCCACCCTCCGATGGCCGCGTCGATCTCCTCGATGCGGCGCACGCGTCCGTCATTCTTGCCCAGCTCAGGAGCTTCCGCCAGATCTAGTCGCCCTATTGCTGTCATCAACCGCTTGAATATGCTGTCGCCGTTGCCGGCGATGAGCACGTGGCCGTCGGTGCAGGGGTAGGCGTTGGAGGGGGCTATGCCGGGCAGCGCGCCGCCCGCGGGCTGGCGCACCGCGCCGAACACCGAGTACTCGGGCAGCAGGTTTTCAGTGAGGTTGAGCACGGCTTCGTTCAGCGCCACGTCGATCATCTGGCCCACGCCGCCGCCGCTTTTACCATCCTTGGCGTCCCGGTCGTAGAGCGCCAGCAGCACACCCAGCGCGCCGTGCAGGCCGGCGATGGTGTCGCCGAGCGACAGCCCGGCGCGCACCGGCACCCTGCCCGGCTCGGCGGTCAGGTAGCGCAGCCCGGCGGCCGCCTCGGCGATGGCGGCGAAACCGGGGAGCTGCGACTTGGGGCCGGTCTGGCCGTAGCCCGACACGCGCAGCATGATGAGGCGCGGGAACTCGGCGTGCAGCGACTCCCAGCCCAGGCCCCATTTCTCCAGCGTGCCGGCGCGGAAGTTCTCCACCACCACGTCGGCGCCGGCGATGAGCTTTTTCACCACGGCGCGGCCTTCGGCGCCGCGCAGGTCCACGCACACCGAGCGCTTGTTGCGCGACTGCGCCTCCCACCACACCGAGGTGCCCTTGTGCAGCATGCGCCACTTGCGCAAGGGGTCGCCGTCGCCCGGCGGCTCGATCTTGATGACGTCGGCGCCGAAATCGGCCAGGGTCTTGGCGGCGAACGGGCCGGCAATGAGCTGGCCCAGTTCCACCACGCGGATGCCTTCGAGGATGTGCTTGTTCATGGCCATGCTCGTCATGCCGCCGGCCAGGGCTCGGACAGCGCCTCCAGCACGGCGCGATTGAGCGCCTCGGGCGCTTCGTACATCACCCAGTGGCTGGCGTTGGGTATCTGGTGGAAGCGCGAGCCCGGCCGCAGCTCATCCAGCGCGCCGGCCTGCAGGGCCATGACGCTGGCGAATACCTGGTCATCGGCGCCGGAAATCCCGGTCACGCGCACGCGCGGCGAAATGGCCCTCACGTCGTCCGCCGCCGGCTTGCGGTCGACCAGGGCGATGGGGCTGAAGCGCTGGCGCAGCATGTCCGAGGCGTAGATATGCAGGGCCAGCTCGTCGATGCGCGCGGCGTCGGCGATCATGGTGACGCGCATGTTGTTGTGCCGCGCCGACATGCTCTCGTAGGGATCGTCGATGCGCCGCCAGTTGATGATGCCCTCGAAGCGCCCGCCCATCATGTTGGACACGAAGTTGGGCCCGATCAGCACCAGCCGCTTCACCCGCTGCTCGTAGCGCTGCACGAGGCGCGCCCCGATCACCGAGCCGAAGGAGAACCCCACCACGTCGAAGACACCGGGGGGCAGGAGCTGGTCGATGCCGGCGGCCAGCGCATCGCACACCACGCCGATGGCGGCCGGCCCTGACGGCAGGTCCGATTCGCCATAGCCCGGCAGGTCGGGAATCCACACGCAGTAGTCGCGCATCAGCGCCGGGATGGTGCGCACATAGTGCTTCCACGATCCGCCGCCGCCGTGCAGCAGCAGCACGCGCGGCGCCGTGGACTCGCCCCAGCGGCGCCACACCAGCTTGCCGTCGGCAAAGCGGCTTTCGAAGCGTGTGGACTGCGCTTCCAGTTCATCCAGCACGGCGAGCGGACCCGAACCGGCCGGGAGTCCCTTCGCCACAGCCGCCACCACGCGCCGGCCGTGTTCGTCCAGCTTGTCGCTGGGCAGCGCGGCTTTGTCCGAAACCGGCCCGTTCTTTTCGGCGGTCATGCCCTATTTCCTCCAGTGCTGGGTGGTTCCATCGGGTCAAGATTACCATTCCCCGACCTGCGCTTGACCGAGGTCAAGGAAAGCGCAGGCGGCAGGATGACAATGCCGCCATGCATGTCTACTCAATAACCCGGGCGGCCGCATGAACGGCGCGTGGCATTTCTTCTGGCGTGTCGAAATCCCCTGGCTCATCGCCGCGGCGCTGGCCCTGACCGTGCTGCTGATCCAGTTGCGGCCGGCTGAGCGCGGCAGCTACCTGCACACGCTTGGTCTGTTCCTGGGGGGCCTGGCCGCGCAGTTCATCGCCGCGGTCCTGAACGAAGCCGGCCTGGCGCGCGCAAGCGAGGTGTTGCACCCGCTAGGCTATCTTGTTGCGTCGGTGGCCTTGCTGCGCCTCTCCGGCTTCCTGGTGTTCCGCCTGCTGCTGCCGCTCGCGCGGCTGCGCCTTCCGCGCATCGTGGAGGACCTGGTCATCACCGCGGCCTACGTGGCGCTGGCCGTCGCCTCCCTGCACTCGGCCGGCGTGCAGTTGACCGGCATACTCGCCACCTCGGCGGTGGTCACGGCGGTGCTCGCCTTCGCCATGCAGGACACCCTGGGCAACGTCCTCGGCGGCCTCGCGCTGCAGCTCGATAATTCCCTGCGCATCGGAGACTGGGTGCGCCTGGACGGCGTGACCGGCCGCGTCACCGACATCCGCTGGCGTTCGACCCAGATCGAAACGCGCGACTGGGAAACCGTGCTGCTGCCAAACAGCCTGCTCATGAAAAGCCAGGTCACGGTGCTCGGCCGAGTGCCGCCGGAAGGCGGGCCGCTGGAATGGCGGCGCTGGATCCGCTTCGCCATCGATCCGGCCGTTCCGCCGGGACGCATCATCGCCATCGCCGAAAGCGCCATTCAGGAATCCGGCATCGAACATGTCTCGCGCAACCCGCTGCCGACCTGCGTCCTGCTCTCCTTCGAGGCGGGCAACCTGAACTACGGCCTGCGCTACTTCCTCACCGACATCGAGCATGACGATTCCACCGACTCGCAGGTGCGGGTGCACCTGTTCACCGCCCTCAAGCGCGGCGGCATCCGCATCGCCGAGCCGCAGCAGCGCGAGCACAGCGTGCATGAGGACGAGGCTTACGCCGAGTCGCGCCGCCGGCGCGACCTGGAGCGCAGGCTGGCGGCCACGCGCTCGGTCGACCTCTTCAAGACGCTCTCCGAGGAGGAACGCGCGGTGGTGGCGGAACGTCTCGAGTACGCGCCGTTCGCGCGCGGCGACGTGATGACGCGCCAGGGCAACACCTCGCACTGGCTGTACATCGTCGCGTCCGGCGAGGCCGAGTCTGTGCTCGAGTTGCCGGGGGGCGCGCGGCAGTTGCTCGGCGTCATCCCTTCCGGCGGCTTTTTCGGCGAAATGGGCATGATGACAGGCGCTCCGCGCAGTTCCACGGTCATCGCCCGCACCGACGTTGAGTGCTACCGGCTGGACAAGAACGCCTTCCAGAGCCTGCTCATGACGCGCCCGCAGATCGCCGAGGACATCAGCCGCGTGATGAGCTCGCGGCGCACGGAGCTCGACGAGGTGCGCCACGAAGCCGAGCACTCAGGCGCCAGGCCGGACTACGGTGAAGCCCTGCTGGGACGCATCCGCCGCTTCTTCGGGCTGGACGCCGGCGGCTCCTGAGGAAGGCCCGCGAGCTTCGCCAGTCCACCCCTGTCGCCTCACCTGCTGAGCAGCCCCCAGCGGCGCTCCGGCGACACGCCCGGCATAGCCGAGGGGAGATTGATCCAGCGCAAATCCGCCGCCCGGCCCGTCCCTAGAATGCAGCCAAGCACTCGGGAGCGAGCATGTTCGAATCCGCTGAAATCGGCCACGCGCTGGCCAAGACCGAATACAGGAAAATCGAGCCCAAGCTGCGGGCCGATCTGCTGGAGGCGCAGTTCGCGCTGTCGAAGGACGGGCGCTTTCCGGTCGTCATCCTCATCTCGGGCGTGCGGGGCGCCGGCAAGGGCGAGACGGTCAACCTGCTCAACGAGTGGATGGACCCGCGCTTCATCCATACCCACGCCTTCGACAATCCCTCCGACGAAGAGGCCGAGCGCCCGCCCATGTGGCGCTACTGGCGCGTGCTGCCGCCGCGGGGCCGCATCGGCATGCTGTTCGGTTCCTGGTACACGGCGCCCATCATCGACCGGGTGTTCAAGCGCACCGGGGCGGGCGACCTCGCGCAGTCCATCGAGGAAATCCGCGGTTTCGAGCGCATGCTCACCGACGAAGGTGCGCTGCTGCTCAAGTTCTGGTTCCACCTGGGCAAGAGCCAGCAGCGCAAGCGGCTCAAGGCGCTCGAATCGGATCCCAAGACGCGCTGGCGCGTCACCGGGCGGGACTGGGATTTCTTCAAGCATTACGACCGCTTCTATCAGATTTCAGAAAGCACCCTGCGCGCCACCAGCACCGGCTATACGCCCTGGACGGTGATCGAAGGGGGCGATCCGCAGTACCGCTCGGTCATGGCCGGGCGCACGCTGCTCGCGGCCTTGCGCGGCCGGCTGGCGCAAAAAGCCGCGGAAAAACCCAAGTCTCCCAATCGGGCGCCCGAGGTGCGCGCCCTCGACAACCTGCACATCCTGTCCAAACTCGACCTCGAGGTCCGCATCGACAAGGAGAAGTACGACACGGAACTGGCGAAATGGCAGGGCGAACTGGCGCGCCTCACCCGCCACCCCGGCTTTGCGCAGCGCAACGTGGTGCTGGTCTTCGAGGGCATGGACGCGGCCGGCAAGGGCGGCGCCATACGCCGCGTCACCGCCGCGCTCGACGCGCGGCTCTACCACACCATCCCCATCGCCGCCCCCACCGACGAGGAGCGCGCGCAGCCTTACTTGTGGCGCTTCTGGCGCCACGTTCCGCGCAAGGGGCGCTTCACCATCTACGACCGCAGCTGGTACGGCCGCGTGCTGGTGGAGCGCATCGAGGGCTTCTGCGGCGAGGCGGACTGGCGGCGCGCCTACGCCGAGATCAACGAGTTCGAGGCGCAGCTCACCCGCAGCGGCGCCATCGTGGCCAAGTTCTGGCTGCAGATCTCGAAGGACGAACAATACCGCCGCTTCAAGGAACGCGAGAGGATCCGCTTCAAGCAGTTCAAGATCACGCCCGAGGACTGGCGCAACCGCAGCCGCTGGGATGCCTACCAGACCGCGGCGGCCGACATGGTCGAGCGCACCAGCACCGCCGACAGCCCGTGGGTTCTCGTGGAGTCGAACGACAAGCACTGGGCCAGGGTGAAAATCGTCAAGACCCTGTGCCGGCAGATCAAGGCGAGGCTCGGGTAGGCGGCCGCCTCCGCCACGGAGGAACGGCGTCGGGAGGCAAGTGGAAAAAGGCGGCCGGCCGCAGGGAGAACCAGCCGGCCGCCGTGGAAATCAGAGCGTGTCGGGACCCAGGCCGATGGGCGCCGGAACGATGTTCACCACGCGCGCAAGCAGTTCGTCGTAGTCGCGCCCCGCTCCAAGCTGCGCCGCGCCGGAAAGCGGGTCATTGTGGGCGCCGAAAACCATGTCCAGCCGCGCCTTGGCCTTGTCGTCCAGCACGCGCTTGGCGAGCGGCAGGAGCACCTCCTCCTCCAGGCCCATGTGGCTGAGATAGTCGATCACATACCGGTCGGCGCTGGTCGTGAAATCCTTGAGGTAGCGGTCCGGCTCGAATTCCGCCAGGATGACCAGGCGCATCAGCCGCAGCAGGCGCGCCTCGCCCTGGCCGTGCTCGGCCTTGAGCTGGTCGATTGTTCGGTCCGCTTCGCTGGTGGCTTCGCGGATGGCCGTGAACAGGAACAGGTCTTCCTTGGGGTGGTGGAACTGCTCCGGAAAAATGTCCAGGTAATACAGCAATGCGCGCGCCGCCCGGAAATCCAGCGCGGGCCGTTCGCTGCCGTTCCCAAGCGCCCGCGTGAAATAGCGCAACCCGTCCAGCACGGCTGCGATCGAGCGGTGCTCGCTGAGGATGATCTCGGTTGCGTTGGCGTTCATGGTGCCCTCCCGTGGACACCACTGTACCGGCGTGGCGCGGATACCCATTGACCTAGGTCAAATGCGGTGCAGCTCAGCACCGCAATCCTAGGCGAACGCCGGCAGCACTTCCTTTGCGAACAGCTCCAGCGTCTTCAACTGCGCCCGGTCGTGGAAGAAGAAAGTGAACAGCGTCACGCCGAGCGCCGCGCGCTCGCGGATGCGCTTGATAATGGCGTCCGGCGTGCCGATGTAGCCGGCCGCGTCCAGCCCGTAGGCCTCGTCGCCGTAATGGCGGCGCGCCGTGGGCATGGCCGCGTCCAGCTCGGCCTTGTCCTTGACGATGACCAGGACGGCCTGCTCGGAGAGCCTGAGCGTGGCCGGATCGCGGCCGACCTTTTTGCACTCGGCCCTGAGCGCCTCGATCTTCTGCGCCAGCACCGCCGCGCCGTAAGTGGGCGAATTCCAAGTGTCGGCGTGGCGCGCCGCCAGCGGCAGGGTGTACTTCTCGCCCGTGCCGCCGATGGTGAT
>DATNCF010000314.1:0-8433 GCA_035571675.1 Burkholderiales bacterium
AGAGCAACATGGAAGAGCTCATCCACCACTTCAAGCTGTTCACCGAGGGCATGCACGTGCCGCCGGGGGAGGCCTACGCGGCGGTGGAGCACCCCAAGGGCGAGTTCGGCATCTACTCCGTGTCCGATGGCGCGAACAAGCCGTATCGCCTTAAAATCCGCGCGCCCGGCTTTCCGCACCTGGCCGCGCTGAATGAAATGTCCAGGGGCCACATGCTGGCCGACGTGGTGGCCATCATCGGCACCCAGGACATCGTGTTCGGGGAAATTGACCGCTAATGTTGTCTCCAGAATCCCTCAAAAAGATCGACCGCGAAATCGCCAAGTATCCCGCCGAGCAGAAGCAGTCGGCGGTGATGGCGGCGCTCATCATCGCCCAGGACGAAAAGGGCTGGCTGGCCACCGAGACCATGGATTTCGTGGCCCAGTACCTGGGCATGCCCCCGGTGGCCGTGTACGAGGTGGCCACCTTCTACAACATGTACAACCTGGCGCCCGCGGCCAAGTACAAGCTCACCATCTGCACCTGCCTGCCGTGCGGCCTGCAGGGCTCGTTGGCCGCCGCCGACCACCTCAAGGCGCGCCTGGGCGTGGGGTTCAACGAGGCCACCGCCGACGGCAAGTTCGTGGTGAAGGAAGGCGAGTGCATGGGCGCCTGCGCCATGGCGCCGGTGGTGCTGGTCAACAACAAGCGTATGTGCGACTACATGTCCAACGACAAGCTCGATGCTTTGGTTTCCGAGCTGGAGAAGTCCTGATGCTCGATTACGGTCCCGACGCGATTTTGATGACCGGCCTCGACGGCAACAACTGGGGCCTCAAGGGCTACGAGGCGCGCGACGGTTACGCCGCGCTGAAAAAGATCCTGGCCGACAAGATCACCCCGGACGCGGTCATCGCCGAGGTCAAGAAGTCCTCGCTGCGCGGCCGCGGCGGCGCGGGCTTTCCCACCGGACTGAAGTGGAGCTTCATGCCGCGCCAGTTTCCCGGCGCCAAGTACCTGGTGTGCAACTCGGACGAAGGCGAGCCCGGCACCTGCAAGGACCGCGACATCCTGCGCTACAACCCGCACTCGGTCATCGAGGGCATGATCATCGGCGCCTACGCCATGGGGGCGACGGCCGGCTACAACTACATCCACGGCGAGGTCTGGTCCGTGTACGAGCGCTTCGAGGAGGCGCTGGAGGAGGCGCGCGCCGCGGGCTACCTGGGCAGGAACATCCTGGGCAGCGATTTCAGTTTCGAGCTGTACGCGCATCCCGGCTACGGGGCCTACATCTGCGGCGAGGAGACGGCGCTGCTCGAGTCGCTGGAGGGCAAGAAGGGCCAGCCGCGCTTCAAGCCGCCGTTCCCGGCCAGCTACGGCCTGTACGGCAAGCCCACCACCATCAACAACACCGAGACCTTCGCGCAAGTGCCGTGGATCATGAGGAACGGCGCCGACGCTTTCCTCGCGCTCGGCCGCCCCAACAACGGCGGCACCAAGGTGCTGTCGGTGACCGGCCACGTGAACAAGCCCGGCAACTATGAAATCAAGCTCGGCACGCCCTTCGCCAAGCTGCTCGAGATGGCGGGCGGCGTGCGCGGCGGCCGCAAGCTGAAAGGCGTCATTCCCGGCGGTTCGTCCATGCCGGTGCTGCCCGCCGACATCATCATGGCCACGGACATGGACTACGATTCCATCGCCAAGGCCGGCTCCATGCTGGGCTCGGGCGCGGTCATCGTCATGGACGAGACCACCTGCATGGTGCGGGCCCTGGAACGCCTGTCCTATTTCTACTATGAGGAGTCGTGCGGCCAGTGCACGCCGTGCCGCGAGGGCACGGGCTGGCTGTACCGCGTGGTGCACCGCATCGAGACGGGCAAAGGCAGGCTCGAAGACCTGGCGCTGCTGGACAACGTGGCCGACAACATCGCCGGCCGCACCATCTGCGCCCTGGGCGACGCCGCGGCGCTGCCGGTGAAGAGCTTCCTGAAGCACTTCCGCCACGAGTTCGAGCACCACATCGCGCACAAGCAGTGCATGGTGCAGGGCCCGGAGGTCGAGCCCAAGTGGGGCAGGGCGGGCGCCGATCCTTCGCCGCAGGCGGTGGTGCAGGCGCACGTGGGCGACATCCGCGCATCCGAGAAGGCCGCGTAATGGCGCAGCTCAAAGTCGAAATCGACGGCAAGAGCGTCGAGGTGGCCAACGGCGCCACCGTCATGGAAGCGGCCAACAAGCTTGGCATCTTCGTCCCGCATTTCTGCTATCACAAGAAGCTGTCCATCGCCGCCAATTGCCGCATGTGCCTGGTGCAGGTCGAAAAGGCGCCCAAGCCCATGCCGGCCTGCGCCACGCCGGCCACCGATGGCATGAAGGTGTGGACGCATTCCGACCAGGCGGTGAAGGCCCAGCAGGGCGTGATGGAGTTCCTGCTCATCAACCACCCGCTCGACTGCCCCATCTGCGACCAGGGCGGGGAGTGCCAGTTGCAGGACCTGGCCGTGGGCTACGGCGGCAGCGCCTCGCGCTACACCGAGGCCAAGCGCGTGGTGTTCCACAAGAACCTCGGGCCGCTGGTGGCGGCCGAGGAAATGACGCGCTGCATCCAGTGCACGCGCTGCGTGCGCTTCGGCCAGGAAGTGGCCGGGGTCATGGAACTGGGCATGATCAACCGCGGCGAGCACTCGGAAATCGTGTCCTTCGTGGGCAAGACCGTGGACTCCGAACTGTCGGGGAACATGATCGACATCTGCCCCGTGGGCGCGCTGACCTCCAAGCCGTTCCGCTACTCGGCGCGCACCTGGGAACTGTCGCGGCGCAAGTCCGTTGCTCCCCACGACGCGCTGGGCTCCAACCTGGTGGTGCAGGTGAAGCTGGACCGTGTCATGCGCGTGGTGCCGCTGGAGAACGAAGCGGTCAACGAGTGCTGGCTGTCGGACAAGGACCGCTTTTCCTACGAAGGCCTGAACTCGGGCGACCGGCTGACGCGCCCCATGATCAAGGACGGCGCCGCCTGGCGCGCGGCCGACTGGAGCGAGGCGCTTGAATTAGTGTCGTCCAAGCTGTCGGGCATCCGCTCGGCACATGGCGCGGAGTCCATCGGCACGCTGGTGAGCCCGCATTCGACGCTGGAGGAAATGGCGCTGGCGGCCAAGCTCGCGCGCGGCCTGGGCGCGGCCAACGTGGATTTCCGCCTGCGGCGCAGCGACTTTTCGGCCGACGGCCGGCGCGCCGGCATCCCCTGGATGGGCATGCCCATCGCGGATCTGTCCAGGCTCGACCGCGTGCTGGTGGTGGGCTCGTTCCTGCGCAAGGACGCACCATTAATAGCTTCGAGGCTCAGAGCGGCGGCTAAGCGGGGACTGCAAGTATCGCTGTTGCATAGCGCCGACGACGATCAGTTGATGAACGTGGCGGCAAAAGCCATTGTAGCGCCGTCAATGCTGGCGGAGACCCTGAGCCAAATCGTCAAGGCCGTGGCCGAAGTGAAAAAGGTCGATGCGCCCCAGTCCGTCGCCTCGGCAAGCGTCAGCGACGCCGCCAAGGCTATCGCAACCAGCTTCGCCTCAGGCAAGTCCACCGCCATCCTGCTCGGCAACTTCGCCGAGCAGCACCCGGATGCCGCGAAGCTTCACCAGCTCGCGCAGGCACTGGCCGAACTGTCCGGAGCGCGTTTTGGCTTCATCGGCGAAGCGGCCAACTCGGTAGGCGGGTACGTCGCCAACTGCCTGCCGGATGAAAAGGGTTTGAATGCGGGCGCCATGCTGGCGCAACCGCGCAAAGCCTATGTGCTGGTAGGGGTGGAACCTGAACTCGATCTGCACGACCCCATCGCCGCCAACAAGGCTCTGGAAGGGGCGGACTTTGTCGTGGCGCTGACCACATTCAAGTCCGCCGTGGAAAAGCATGCAGATGTGATGCTGCCCATGGCTCCCTTCACCGAGACCTCGGGCACTTTCGTGAACAGCGAGGGCAGGGCGCAGAGCTTCAACGGCGTCGTGAAGCCGCTCGGTGAAGCCCGCCCCGGGTGGAAGATCCTGCGCGTGCTGGGCAACATGCTCAACCTGGCCGGATTCGACCACGACACCAGCGAGCAGGTGCGCGACGAAGTGCTGCGCGCCAGGCCGCTGCCGCAGTCCTTGAACAATCAACTGTCCGGCACGGCCGCTTCGTCCGGCAAGCCTTCCCCGGACGGTTTCGAGCGCATCGCCGACGTGCCCATCTACTTCGCCGACGCCTTGGTGCGCCGCGCCGAATCCCTGCAGCACACCGCCGACGCGCGCGCGCCGCGCCTGTGGCTGTCGCGCGCCGAGGCCGACAGGCTGGGTGCCGCGGCCGGGCAGAAGGTGCGGGCGCGCGGCGAATCCGGCGGCGAGGTCGAGCTCGAGCTGGCGCTGGACGACAGGCTGCCGGCCGGCTGCGCGCGCGTCGCCGCCGGGCATGCCTCCACTTCCGCCCTGGGTTCGATGAGCGGCGCGGTCAGCGTGGTGAAAGCCTGATGGACGCCATCAACGCCTTCCACGGCTTCCTGCAGCACAGCCTGGGCATGGAGTGGGGCGGCTATGTGTTCACCGCCATCAAGACCCTGGTGCTGGTGCTGTGCATCGTGCTGCCGCTCCTGGGCTGCGTGGCCTACCTCACGCTGTGGGAGCGCAAGGTCATCGGCTGGATGCAGATCCGCCTGGGGCCCAACCGCGTCGGCCCCTTGGGCCTGTTCCAGCCCATCGCCGACGGCCTGAAGGCGCTGGTGAAAGAGGTGGTGATTCCCACCAACGCCAACAAGGCGCTGTTCGTGCTCGCGCCGGTGCTGGCGCTGGGGCCGGCGCTGGCCGCCTGGGCGGTGGTGCCCTTCGCCCCCGAGGTGGTGCTGGCCGACGTCAACGCCGGCATCCTCTATCTCATGGCCATGACATCGCTGGGCGTGTACGGCGTCATCATCGCCGGCTGGGCCTCCAACTCCAAGTACGCCTTCCTGGGCGCCATGCGCTCGGCGGCGCAGATCGTGGCCTACGAGATCGCCATGGGCTTCGCGCTGGTGTGCGTGCTCATGGTGTCGCACAGCCTCAACCTCTCCGACATCGTCAACGGCCAGACCCGCGGCTGGTTCGCCAGCCACGGTCTCAACTTCCTGTCCTGGAACTGGCTGCCGCTCGCGCCCATGATGGTGGTGTACTTCGTGTCGGGCGTGGCCGAGACCAACCGCGCGCCCTTCGACGTGGTGGAAGGCGAATCGGAAATCGTGGCCGGCCACATGATCGAGTACTCGGGCATGGCCTTCGCCACCTTCTTCCTGGCCGAGTACGCCAACATGATCCTCATCGCCACGCTGGCCACGGTCATGTTCCTGGGCGGCTGGGCCTCGCCCTTCGGCGGGCCGTTCGAGCTCATCCCGCCGTTCCTGTGGCTGGCGGCCAAGGTGTTTTTCATGGTGACGCTGTTCCTGTGGTTCCGCGCCACCTTCCCGCGCTACCGCTACGACCAGATCATGCGCCTGGGCTGGAAGGTGTTCATTCCGATCACGATCGTGTGGCTAGTGCTGGTGGGCGCCTGGATGCAGACGCCCTGGAACATCTGGAAATAGGGCGCTGATGGATAAGATCGCCTCCTTCTTCAAGACCTTCCTGCTGCTCGAGCTGGTCAAGGGCATGGCCCTCACCGGCCGCAACCTGTTCGCGCGCAAGGTCACGGTGCAGTTCCCCGAGGAGAAGACCCCGCTGTCGCCGCGCTTCCGCGGCCTGCACGCGCTGCGCCGCTATCCCAACGGCGAGGAACGCTGCATCGCCTGCAAGCTGTGCGAGGCGGTGTGCCCGGCGCTGGCCATCACCATCGAGTCCGAGGTGCGCGCCGACGGCACCCGCCGCACCACGCGCTACGACATCGACTTGACCAAGTGCATTTTCTGCGGCTTCTGCGAGGAGTCCTGCCCGGTGGACTCCATCGTCGAGACGCGCCAGTTCGAGTATCACGGCGAAAAGCGCGGCGACCTGTACTACACCAAGGAAATGCTGCTGGCCGTGGGCGACGCCTACGAGAAGCAGATCGCCGCCGACCGGGCGGCCGACGCGGCGTTCCGGTAATGAATATGGCCTCTGCACCGAAGTGGGGGATGTACAAGGGGGCGCAGTCCCGAAAATGCGCCCCTTGTTCGAATTAAAAATGAACATCGAGCTCATCGTTTTCTACATCCTCGCCGCGGTGCTGGTGTATGCCTCGCTGCGCGTGGTGATCGCGCGCAACCCGGTGCACTCCGCCCTGCACCTGGTGCTGGCCTTCGTGACCGCGGCCGGCATCTGGATGCTGCTGCGCGCCGAGTTCCTGGCCATCGCGCTGGTGCTGGTGTACGTGGGCGCGGTGATGGTGCTGTTCCTGTTCGTGGTCATGATGCTGGACATCAACCTCGACCGCCTGCGCGAGGGCTTCTGGAGCTACCTGCCGCTGGGCGCCACCATCGCGCTCATCATCGTGGGCGAAATGGTCGCGGTGCTGGTGGGGCGCTACTTCGGGGGGCAGGCGCTGCCCGCGCCCGCCGATCCCGGCGCGGGCTACAGCAACACCCGCGAGCTGGGGCGGCTGCTCTACACCGACTACGTCTATCCATTCGAGCTGGCGGCGGTGCTGCTGCTGGTGGCCATCATCGCCGCCATCGCGCTCACCATGAGGAAGCGCAAGGACACCAAGTTCCAGGACCCGTCCAGGCAGGTGGCGGTCAGGCGCGCCGACCGCGTGCGCATCGTGTCGCTGCCCTCGGAAAAGAACAGCTAGGGGAAAACGTGCTGTCGCTCTCCCATTACCTCATTCTCGGCGCCATCCTGTTCGCCATCAGCATCGTCGGCATCTTCCTCAACCGCAAGAACGTCATCATCCTGCTCATGGCCATCGAGCTCATGCTGCTGGCCGTGAACCTCAACTTCCTCGCCTTCTCCCATTACCTGCACGACGTGGCGGGGCAGGTGTTCGTGTTCTTCATCCTCACCGTGGCGGCGGCCGAGTCGGCCATCGGCCTGGCCATCCTGGTCGTGCTGTTCCGCAACCTCAGCACCATCAACGTCGAGGACCTGGACGGACTGAAGGGATAGCCCATAGGGAGTTGCACGCGGGGGAGCCCGCGCAGCAAAAATAATATGAAAGCGCTCTACCTCATCGTACCCCTCGCCCCGCTGGCCGGGGCCGTCATCGCCGGCCTCGCCGGCCGCGTCATCGGCCGAGCCGGGGCGCACTGGGTGACCATCATCGGCGTTGCCGTCGCCTTTTTCGCCTCGCTGGCGGTGATGCAGGACGTGCTCGCCGGCAACACCTTCAACGGCCCGGTGTACACCTGGCTCACCAGCGGCGAGGCGCGCTTCGAGGTCGGATTCCTCATCGACCGGCTGACCGTACTGATGATGCTGGTCGTCACCTTCGTGTCGCTGATGGTGCACGTCTACACCATCGGCTACATGGCCGACGACCCCGGCTACCAGCGCTTCTTCTCCTACATCTCGCTGTTCACGTTCTCCATGTTGATGCTCGTCATGAGCAACAACTTCCTGCAGCTCTTCTTCGGCTGGGAGGCGGTGGGCCTGGTGTCCTACCTGCTGATCGGCTTCTGGTACACCCGGCCCACCGCCGTGTACGCCAACCTCAAGGCGTTCCTGGTCAACCGCGTGGGCGACTTCGGCTTCGTGCTGGGCATCGGGCTCATCCTGGCCACCTTCGGCACGCTCGACTACGCCGAGGTGTTCTCCAAGGCTCCGGCCATGGCGGGCCAGACCATCGAGCTGTTCGGCGGCTCGCCGTGGCTGCTGATTTCGGTGATCTGCATCTGCCTGTTCGTGGGTGCCATGGGCAAGTCGGCGCAGTTCCCGCTGCACGTGTGGCTGCCCGATTCCATGGAAGGCCCCACGCCCATCTCGGCCCTGATCCACGCCGCCACCATGGTAACGGCTGGCATTTTCATGGTGTCGCGCATGTCGCCGCTGTTCGAACTGTCGGAATCGGCGCGCTCGCTCATCCTGGTGGTGGGATCGATCACCTGCCTGTTCATGGCGCTCATCGCCATCGTGCAGTACGACATCAAGCGCGTGGTGGCCTATTCCACCCTGTCCCAGCTCGGCTACATGACCATGGCGCTGGGCGCCTCGGCCTACTCCGCCGCCATGTTCCACCTCATGACCCACGCCTTTTTCAAGGCCGTGCTCTTTTTGGGCGCGGGCTCGGTCATCATCGCCCTGCACCACGAGCAGGACATGCGGCGCATGGGCGGGTTGCGCAAGTACCTGCCCTGGACCTACGCCGTGGTGCTCATCGGCGCCTTCGCCAACGCCGGCTTCCCGCCCTTCGCCGGCTTCTTCTCCAAGGACACCATCATCGACGCCCTGCACGCGGCGCAAACGCCGGGCGCGGGGCTCGCGTACGCGGCCGCGCTGGCCGGGGCTTTCATCAGCGGCCTGTATTCGTTCCGGCTGGTGTTCT
>DATNCF010000315.1:0-3637 GCA_035571675.1 Burkholderiales bacterium
CGGAAACGCCAATCCCCACGGCTTCGATTTCGAGGGCTGGCTGCTGGAGAACGGCACGCGCGCCACCGGCACCGTCATGCCGCGCGGCGAGCACGTGCGTCTGGACGAACTGGCGCTCGCGCCTTCATATTTGCTGGAGCGCTTCCGGGAGGTGCTGCGCGAGCGCTTCTGGGACCTGCTGGCCGCCAAGCCCTACGCGGGCGTGCTCACGGCCCTCGCCATCGGCGACCAGCGCGCCATCGACGCCGACCAGTGGCGCGTGTTCGCCCGCACCGGCGTGTCGCACCTCATGAGTATTTCAGGCCTGCACGTGACCATGGTGGCAGGGATCTTCGGCACGCTGGTGTTCTTTTTGTGGCGGCGGCTCGCATGGCGCGGCCGTTCGTTGGCGTTGATCCTGCCTGCCCAAAAGGCGGCGGCCATTGCCTCGGCGTTCGGCGCGCTGATCTACTGCCTGCTGTCGGGCTTTGCCGTGCCGGCGCAGCGCACGCTGTACATGGTCGCGGTGGTGGCGGTGGCGCTGTGGTTCGGGCGCATGAGCTCGGCCAGCCGCGTGCTGGCGCTGGCCCTGGTGGTGGTGCTGCTGCTCGATCCCTGGGCGGTGCTGTCGCCGGGCTTCTGGCTGTCTTTCGGCGCCGTCGCGCTGATTTTTTATGTGCTCACCGGGCGCACGGCCAGGCCGGGGTGGCTGGCCCAGTGGGGCGCGGTGCAATGGTCCATGACCATCGGCCTCGCGCCGGCCACGCTGCTGCTGTTCGGGCAGGTGTCGCTGGTGTCGCCCATCGCCAACGCCGTGGCCATTCCGCTGGTGAGCGCGGTGATCACGCCCCTCGCGCTGGCCGGCGCGGTCATGCCGTTCGACCCGCTGGCCAGCCTGCTGCTCGGCGCGGCGCGCTGGCTGCTCGACTGGCTCATGCCCTTTCTCGCCTGGCTGGCGCGCCTGGACGGCGCGGTGTGGCAGCAGCATGCCCCGGCGGCCTGGACCCTGCCGCTGGCCATGATCGGCATGCTGTGGCTGCTGGCGCCGCGCGGCTTTCCGGCGCGGTCCATCGGCTTGGTCATGCTGGCCCCGCTGTATGCCGTGGCACCGCCCACACCCGCCGCCGGCGCCGTGTCGGTCGCGGCGCTCGACGTGGGGCAGGGCCTCGCGGTGGTGGTGAGAACGCGGCAGCATGCGCTGCTGTACGACGCCGGGCCGCGCTTCAATGCCCAGGCCGACAGCGGCAGCCGCATCATCGTGCCCTACCTGCGCGGCGAAGGCATCAACGCGCTGGACATGCTGGCCGTGTCGCACGATGACAACGACCACTCGGGCGGCGCGCAGTCGGTGATGGAGGCCGTGCCCACGGCGCTGCTGGTGTCGTCGGTGGATCCCCTGGGCGAACTGGCCGACGCGTCGCCGTCCGACGCCCGTGCGCCGGTCAAATCGCTTGTCCCCTGGCGGGTGCGCTGCAAGGCCGGGCAGAGCTGGACCTGGGACGGCGTGCGTTTTTCCTGGCTGTATCCCGACGAGCCCGAGCTGCGCGCGCCGTGGATCGCCACCAACGAGCGCAGTTGCGTGCTGCGCATCGACGCCGCCGGCGGCTCGGCCCTGCTCACGGGCGACATCGAGAAAGGCGCGGAGCGCAGCCTGCTGGCTCGGGGCGCGCCGCTTCGCGCCGACATCCTGCTGGTGCCGCACCACGGCAGCGGCACATCGTCCACGCCGGATTTCATCGCCGCCGTGTCGCCGCGCCACGCCGTGTTCACCGTGGGCTACCGCAACCGCTTCGGCCATCCGCGCGCCGATGTCTGGGAGCGCTACGACAGCGGATCAATCCACGCGCGGCGCTGGCGCAGCGACCGCGATGGCGAGGTGGCGTTCGACATCGACGCGAACGGCATCCAGGCCCGCTCCTGGCGGGAGGAGGCGGCGCGGTACTGGAAATAGACGGGCTCGGGCCGGCCACCACTGCGTTCACATGCGGCCCGCATTACAATGAAACGAGGCGCCCAAGGCGGCGAACAGAAAGGGGAGACGATGTCCGAGGGACCGTTCAAGGCATTCGAAGGCGAGCAGTACCTCAGCCTGGAGACCTACCGCAAGAGCGGCGAGGCCATCGCCACTCCGGTGTGGTTCGCCGAGGACGCCGGCGTGATCTACGTGTACTCGCTGGCCAACATGGGCAAGGTGAAGCGCATCCGAAACAATCCCAAGGTGCGCATCGCGCCCTGCCGCCTGCGCGGCGAACTGAAGGGCGACTGGGTGCCCGCCACGGCGCGCGTGCTGCCGGACGGCGACCACGAACGGGTGCATGCCTTGTTGAACCGCAAATACGGATTGATGAAGCGCATTGGGTCGTGGTTCAGCCGCTTGCGGGGCAAGCAACATGACATGATAGCCATCAGCCCGCAGACTTGATTTTGCAAAAGCTTTTTCGTGGTCCCTCTCCCCCGGCCCCTCTCCCAATGGGAGAGGGGAGTGATGTTCCACGTTCATCCACCGAGCTTTGATTCAATGACAGTAAAGAATCTTCTTGATCTCACCGGCAAAGTGGCGCTGGTCACTGGTGCCTCGCGCGGCCTGGGCTTGCAGATCGCCACGGGTCTGGCCGAGATGGGCGCGCGTCTCGCCATCTGCTCGCGCAAGGCAGGCGACCTTGAAACCGTGGCCGCCCAATTCAAGGCGAGTGGCGTAGAGGCTTTTGTCGCGCCCTGCGACCTGTCCAACCCCCAGTCCGTGGCCGATTGCGCCAAGACTGTACTGGCTCAGTATGGCCGGGTGGACATCCTGGTGAACAACGCCGGGGCAACCTGGGGCCAGCCGGCCGAGAACTACGACTACGCCGGCTGGAGGAAGGTCGTTTCCACCAACCTTGACGGCACCTTCCTGCTCACCCAGGCCATTGCGCGCGACAGCATGATTCCGCGCCGCTACGGCCGCGTCATCAGCGTGGCCTCGGTGGCGGGGCTGAGCGGCCAGCACCCGGGCATCATGCAGACCATCGCCTACAACGCCAGCAAGGGCGGGGTGGTGAACATGACGCGCTCGCTGGCGGCCGAATGGGGACGCCACAATATCACCGTCAATTGCATCTGCCCGGGCTTCTTTCCCACCAAGATGGCCAATGCCACCATCGACGCCGGCAGCAGGCTGATACTCGAGCGCACGCCGCTCGAGCGCCTGGGCGGGGCGGAAGACCTGAAGGGCGTGGCCGTGCTGCTGGCGTCGGACGCCTCGGCCTACATCACCGGCCAAGCCATCGCCGTGGACGGCGGCATGTCCGCGGTCTGACGAACAGACAACAAAGGAGTGACATGGAATACGTTCGATTGGGCCGCTCCGGCCTGAAAGTCAGCCGTATCTGCCTGGGCTGCATGAGCTACGGTACGCCGGGCAAGGGCACGCATCCCTGGTCGCTGGGTCTCGACGAAGCGCGGCCGTTCTTTCGCCGCGCCATCGAGGGCGGCATCAATTTCTTCGACACCGCCGACGCCTACGGCAAGGGCGCGAGCGAGGAGATCACCGGCAAGCTGTTGAAGGAGCTCATGCCGCGCGACCAGGCCATCGTCGCCACCAAGGTCTTCAACCCCATGGGCGAGGGTCCCAACGACGGCGGCCTGTCGAGAAAGCACATTTTCGACGCCGTGGATGCCA
>DATNCF010000316.1:0-2350 GCA_035571675.1 Burkholderiales bacterium
TTCCCGGCACGCTCAACGTCGGGCACAACGCCGCGGCTTTCATGGAAACCCTGCTGTTCGTGACCGCGGTGATGGTCGAACCGACCCTGCTGGCCTGCATGATCGGCAGCGCGACACTGGGGGCCTGGCTCGGGGCAGGAGTAGTCAGTCGTCTGCCGCGTCGCACCATTCAGCTATTCATGGGAATTGCCCTGTTACTTGCGGCGGCGTTCTTTGTGATGCGCAACCTCGACGTGTTTCCGCCGGGGGGCACAGCGTATGCGCTCAGCGGCTGGCGCTTCGGCGTGGCGGTCGCCGTCAACTTCGTGCTGGGCGCGCTGATGTGTATTGGGATCGGTAACTACGCACCCAGCATGATCGTGCTCGCCCTGCTGGGCATGCACCCACTCGCCGCGTTCCCGATCATGATGGGCAGCGACGGCCTGGTGCAGCCCGTGGCCAGTCTGGGCTTCTTCCGCTCAGGTCGCTTCTCGCATGGCACTTCCCTGGGCCTCGTCATGGGTGGGGTCGTCGGGGTGCTGGTGGCCTTCTACATCGTCAAGCAGCTGCCGCTGACGGCGATGCGCTGGCTGATCATCGTCGTCGTCACTTACGCGGCCATCTCCATGCTGCGCTCCGCCTACGCCCCACGGAGGTCGGTGCCGGCCGTGCAGTAACGGCCGGGACGGCCTTCGACTCCTCAGCCCGCCGCCCAGCCCATGCGCGTTGCGACGACGTAGTCGTCCTGCTCGCCTAACAGGGTCGGCCGCAGGGCCGGCGACGCCGCGTGTTCGGCGGCACACCGGGCATCCTGTGCCTGCGCAGCCGGAGTGACACTGAATACCGCCGCGACGGCGAGGCCCAGCATCAGGTTGATGACGAGAGATCCAAGGACTCCAACGGTAGTAGCGTTTCTCACAGGTTTCTCCTTACAAAGCGTGGTTTTTCGGTGCGCCTATAAGACGACTTTTGACCGGTCGTGGTCAGCGGCCGGGCAACGAGCCCATCCTCCCGGCCAACGGGTTCGTCCCCCGGGGCACCCTTCGGCCGCCAAATGCCCAGCGATACGATCCCTTTGACGCAGCCGGGGGGGGGTTGGTTTAAGACCTAGTGAAGGGAGCGCCGGCGGGCGGAATTTGCCGGAATTCCCGGCGTTCCCGCCGCCGTGCCGGTGGCAGCGGTCATGGCCGCCGAGGTAGCGACTGAGGACCCGCTAGGTGTCCGAGTCCGATGCGCGCCGCCTCAATGGGGCGCGTGCCCCGCGCGCGCCGGGCGGCGTAACACACAATTCACGGCACTGAAATATTCGCGGGTCATGGCGTCAAAAATGGGTGGGAGCAGGCCGAACCGCTACGCCTTCCCATTGCATCAGCCATAGATTCGTCGTATCCAGCGCCGGACAGTGGGCGGCGACCAGTTTGCGCTTCTCAGCAATCGACTGCGGTGACTCGCGCGAGCCTGCCTGCTCCATGGCGGCGAGTGTGTCGCGTTCCGTGGCGCATTCTGGGGAGAGTGCCGCGTGCAGCCGGGCGGCTTCGGCTTCCTGTTCAGCCTTCTCTTTTGGGTACGCGCTGCAGGAGGCGTCGGCGACCTTCTGCAGTCGGGCGATCTCTGCCGGACGATCCGCGTCATCCAGAAAGTGCCGATGGTCGGGGGCGGTAAGCTTGTACACCGGCACTCCGGTGTTGAGGGTGGTGAGCTGTTCGAGCGCCTGCGGGCACGACAGGGGTAGTGCGTTGTCTGAACGAGCCGGCGCCGGGGCAAGAACGCAGAGTATGCTGATCACGGCTAGTTTCATCATGGAGTCTTCCCCCGCCAGCAGGCTCGTCTTCGCGCTAGGGTGCCGGCTTTGCAGCCGGGAGCGGGTAGGGCCGCCCCCTGCTAGAATTCGCCTCGCAGTTTAACTCCGCCGGAGAGGTGGCAGAGCGGTTGATTGCACCGGTCTTGAAAACCGGAGGCCCTTCACGGGGCTCGTGAGTTCGAATCTCACCCTCTCCGCCATCAAACACCGCGGTGCCACATCCGCTGCCTCGCTCACAAGCCAGGCGCGCACGAAGAGCTGTCGCAGCACGGTTCTGCAACTGCGCTGCGATATGCGCAACACCCGCGACTCCGGAAAGCTCGAGACCTCAGTCGTCGTCGTCGTGGTCGTGGTCGGCAGCGTCAGGCAGTTCGATGCGCAGGATTTCCCCAAAAGGCGGCCCGAACCCCATGTTGGAGACATACAGGTCGCCATCCGGTCCAAAGGTCATGCCCGTTGGGAAGAACAGGCTGTCGCCAGTATCGATCACCTCTTCCTTGCCGTTGCGTGCGACGCGGATCAGGCGGCCAGTGAAGGGTACTGGGCCCGGGTCGGTGGTTGAATACGAGG
>DATNCF010000317.1:0-11508 GCA_035571675.1 Burkholderiales bacterium
ACTTCAAGGCCGCCAAGGTGCCGGTGAAGCCAGTGGTGTTCGAGGCCCTGGACGCGGCCAAGAAAGCCTTCTTCTCCGGCCGCTGCCAGGCATTCACGGCCGATGCCTCGGCGCTGGCCTCCATCCGCAACGAGGCGCCCAAGCCCGATGACCTGGAAATCCTGCCCGAGCTGATTTCCAAGGAACCGCTGGGGCCCATGGTGCGCCGCGGCGACGACGAGTGGACCGCCATCGTCAAGTGGGTGATCTACGCGCTGCTGGAAGCCGAGGAATACGGCGTCACCGCCGACAACGTGGACCAGATGAAGTCCAGCGACAACCCCAACGTGCTGCGCATCCTGGGCGGCGGCAACGAGGACAGCGGCAAGCTGCTGGGCCTGGACAAGGACTGGGCGGCGCGCACCGTCAAGGCCGTGGGCAACTACGGCGAGATATTCGAGCGCAACGTGGGCGCCAAGTCGCAGCTCAAGCTGCCGCGCGGCCTGAACAACCTGTGGAACAAGGGCGGCATCCAGTACGGCATGCCCATCCGCTGATCGCGACGATGGCGAACTGAGCAGGCCATGACAATCAGGGAGGCGGGGAGGGCGCCGGGCCTGCCGCTTCCAGGCCTCCCGGACGGCCATGCCTGACGAACCGCGCACAGCCGGGAGCAACCCCGGCAGCAGCAGCGTGACGGCTGCCCGCCCCGCGGCCAAGGCCAGCTTCTGGCGCAGCCGCGCCATCCGCGGCGTGCTCTACCAGGTGGTGGTGCTGGTCATCCTGGTGCTGGTGGGTTTCTACCTCACCCACAACACCCTGGAGAACATGCGCGTGCGCGGCATCCAGAGCGGCTTCGGCTTCTTCACCGAGCCGGCCGGCTTCGGCATCGGCGAATCCGTCATCGCCTACGACTCCAGCGATCCCTACTGGAAGGCCTTCATCGTCGGCTTCACCAATACCCTGCGCGTGTCCATCGTCGGGGTGGTTTTCACCACCATCATCGGCGTGCTGGTCGGGGTGGGGCGGCTGTCGCGCAATTTCCTCATCCGCTCGCTGTGCACGGGCTACGTGGAACTGTTCCGCAACGTGCCCATCCTGCTGCAGTTGCTGATGTGGTACTTCATCATGACCGACCGGCTGCCGGACACCGAGGGCGCCCTCAATCCGCTGCCCGGTTTCTTCCTCAGCAAGAACGGCCTGTCGTTCCCGGTGCCGGTGTGGGCCACCGGCCACATCGGCACGCTGGCTGGGCTGGTGGCGGGCATGGTGCTAGCCTGGTGGTACGCGCGCCGCGCGCGGGTGAAGTTCCGCGAGACCGGAGAGAAGCCGGCGCAGTTCTGGCCGGCCGTGGGATTCATCCTCGGCGCCACGCTGATCGGCTGGCTGGCGGGCGGCATGCCCGGTGCCTTCGATATCCCCGAAAAGAACGAAATCAGCGTCGCCGGCGGCGGCGCGGTGACGCCGGAGTTTCTGGCCATCACCATCGGCCTCACCATCTATACGGCGGCCTTCATAGCCGAGATCGTGCGCTCGGCCATCCAGGCCGTGCCGCGCGGTCAGTCCGAGGCGGCCGGGTCGCTCGGCCTGACGCCCGGCCAGAGCCTGCGCCTGGTGCTGCTGCCCCAGGCCATGCGCATCATCATCCCGCCGCTCACCAACCAGTACCTGAACCTGATCAAGAACTCCACCCTGGCGGTGGCCGTGGGCTACCCCGACCTGGTGTCGATTTCCAACACCACGCTCAACCAGACCGGCCGCGCGGTGGAATGCATCGTGGTGATGATGACGGTGTACCTCGTCCTGTCGCTGCTCACGGCGGCCTTCACCAACTGGTTCAACGCCCGCGTGGCCATACGGGAGCGCTGACCCATGAGCGCGGTGAGCCCGGACATCGTCCTGATCGAGCCGCGCCAGGCGCCCACCCGCCACATCGGCGCCGGCGCCTGGGTGCGGCGCAACCTGTTCCCGGACTGGAAGAACTCCATCGCCACCCTGGTGGTGCTGGCGCTGGTCCTGTACTGGGTGCCGCTGCTCATCGAATGGGCGGTGGTCAATGCCGAGACCCGGCCCGATGCCGCCGCCTGCAAGGCGTTGCAGGATCATGGCGCCTGCTGGGGCGTGATTGCCGAGAAATACCGCATCATCCTGTTCGGGCGCTACCCCTTCGAGGAGCAGTGGCGGCCGCTGATCGCCATCGTGCTGATGCTGGCGATGATCGTGGTGTCCTGCGTGCCGAAGATGTGGACGCGCTGGCTGGGCGTGGCCTGGGTGCTGAACTTCGCGGCGTTCTTCGCCCTGATGCGCGGCGGCTTCGCCGGCCTCGCCTACGTCGAAACCTCGCGCTGGGGCGGCTTCCCGCTCACGCTGCTCCTGTCCACCCTGGGCATCGCGGCGGCTTTCCCGCTGTCGGTGTTCGTGGCCCTGGGCCGGCGTTCGCACCTGCCCGCCATCCGCGCCGTGTGCGTGGCCTATGTGGAACTGATCCGCGGCATCCCGCTGATCTCGGTGCTGTTCATGGCCTCGTTCATGTTCCCGCTGTTCATGCCGCCCGGCACCACGCCCGACGTGCTGCTGCGCGTGCTGGTGGGCATCATCCTGTTCGCGGCCGCCTACCTGGCCGAGGCGGTGCGCGGCGGCCTGCAGGCCGTGCCCAAGGGGCAAGTCGAGGCCGCCGACTCGCTTGGCCTCACCTACTGGCAGGCGCAGCGCAAGATCGTGCTGCCGCAGGCGCTGCGGCTGGTGATCCCGTCCATCATGAACAGCTTCATCAGCACCTACAAGGACACGTCGCTGGTCACCATCGTCAGCCTGTACGACCTCACCGGCGGCCTCACCCTGGCGCTGGGCGGCGACCCCAACTGGCGGCAGTTCTACCTGGAAGGCAACCTGTTCGTGGCCCTGATCTACTGGGCCGGCTGCTTCTTCATGTCGCGTTACAGCCAATGGATCGAGAAGCGCACCAGCCGCGGGCAGGCGCGATAGAGGCCAGATAGAGAGGAACACCCGTGAATTCAGCCGTCGCTCAAACCGCCGCTCAGACCGCCGCCGATCCCATCATCACCTACGAGAAGGTGAACAAGTGGTACGGCCAGTTCCATGTGCTGCGCGACATCGACCTCAGCGTGGCGCGGGGCGAGCGCATCGTCATTTGCGGCCCCTCGGGCTCGGGCAAGTCCACGCTGATCCGCTGCATCAACCGCCTGGAGGAGCACCAGGAAGGGCGCCTCACGGTCGACGGCGTGGAACTCACCGACGACGTCAAGGCCATCGAGAAGGTGCGCCGCGAAGTGGGCATGGTGTTCCAGCAGTTCAACCTGTTCCCGCACCTCACCGTGCTGGAGAACCTGACCCTCGCGCCCACCTGGGTGGGCAAGATGCCGCTCAAGGAAGCCCAGGAGCGCGCCATGACGCAACTCAAGCGCGTGCGCATCGCCGAGCAGGCCGGCAAGTACCCCCTGCAGCTGTCGGGCGGCCAGCAGCAGCGCGTGGCCATCGCCCGCGCCCTGTGCCTCACCCCCAAGATCATGCTCTTCGACGAGCCCACCTCCGCGCTCGACCCCGAGATGATCAAGGAAGTGCTGGACGTGATGATCGACTTGGCGGGGCAGGGCATCACCATGCTGTGCGTCACGCACGAAATGGGGTTTGCGCGATCAGTAGCTGATAGAGTTATTTTTATGGATCAGGGGCAGATCATCGAGCAGAACACGCCAATCGAGTTTTTTGAGCATCCAAAAAGTGAAAGAACGAAAGATTTCCTGTCAAAAATTCTTCAACATTGAATGAGTTAAGTCCGCTTCTAAAGGGACACAATGGACTGTACAATGTAGCTGTATTAGCTAATTGGACAAGCCCATGAAAACCATGACATCCGTCGAAGCTCAGAACCGCTTCGGAGAACTTCTCGATACGGCGCAGCGTGAACCGGTGACCATTACCCGGCGCGGTCGGACGGTGGCGTTCCTACTCTCGCCCGCAGACATGAAGAACCTGATGGATGCCCGCAGTAAGCGGGACGAGGCCGTGAAGGCCTTTCAGGCCTACAGTGCCCGAGTGGCGAAAAAGGCCACTGCGGTGGCAAAGAAGCTGACCGATGAGGACGTGACCAAGCTGGTCAATGAACTTCGCTGAACGTGTCGTTCTCGACACGAGCACGCTGGTCAGCGCAGCCATTAGGGTAGGTTCCATCCCTCATCAGGCATTCCTCAAAGCCATGGGGAGCTACGAGGTCTGTGCTTCGGCGGAAACGCTGCACGAACTGAACGAAGTACTGTTGCGGCCGAAGTTCAACCGCTATCTGGCGCGGAGCGAGCGCGATACCTTTCTGGAACTGTATGAGTCTTACGCCGTGCTGGTCGAGGTCCGCGAGTCGGTCAAGGCCAGCCGCGACCCCAGGGACGACAAATTTCTCGCGTTGGTGGCCGCATGCGGGGCTTCAGTGCTGGTCTCGAGCGACAAGGACCTCCTCGTCCTGAAGTCGTTCAAGTCGATTCCCATTATCAAAGCTGCTGACTTTCTTGTCTTCGAGCCTGAACGATAGGCCGGGAGCTAAATGTTGGAAAGGTGCCTGGCCAGAGCCTGGCCCCTTATCTTCAGCACTGAGCAGAGTCAGCGTCGACGAAGAAGACGTCCCACCAAAAGCCCGACAGCGAGCGTAACGACTACATCAAATAACAAGATCAGAGTAAATGTAATCGGTTGCTGCGTGTATGAAATGACCGATGTTTTTGAGGATGGAACGAAGGTCTTGCCAGTAACGAGACCGGCGATTAGGCCAACGAAGCACAGAATCGCAAACAGAATAGTAAAGACAACGGCTAAGCGGCCTCGAACGCGAATCCAAAACATTGGGTTCGCAAAACGGCTTTCTTGCTTTGTTGCGAATAAACGCTTCACTTAGCTAAGTCTCATAGTGATTAATCAGCGAAACTTGTTCTCAACAGCCTTATATTTGTCATAGTCCACAAATACCTGCCGGTCCGCAAACGACAGCACATCCTTCTCTGCCCCCGCCAGCGACCCGGTATCTTTCAGGTGCACCAGGATGTTCTTCATGGCCAGCATGGCGGCCTGCAGCGCCGCATTCGCGTAGAGAATCCCCGAAAACCCCATCGCACCCAATTCTTCACGCGGCAGCATCGGAGTTTTTCCCCCGAACACGATGTTGCAGATGTGATTCCCCGGTACGTCGCGGCAGATGCGCTTCATTTCCTCAATATTCTGGGGTGCTTCCACGAACAGCACGTCGGCGCCCGCTTCCTGGTAAGCGCGCGCGCGTTCGAGGGCTTTGTCCATGCCTTCGACCGCTCGCGCGTCGGTGCGGGCGATGATGAGGAAGTTGCTGTCTTCGCGCGCGTCCACCGCGGCCTTGATCTTGCGCACCGCCTCGTCCTTGGGGATGACTTCCTTGCCCTCGAAGTGGCCGCACTTCTTGGGGAACACCTGGTCCTCGATCTGGATGGCGCTGGCGCCCGAGCGCTCGTACAGGCGGATGGTGCGCTGCATGTTGAGCTCGTTGCCGAAGCCGGTGTCGCCGTCGGCCACGATGGGGATGTCCACGGCCTCGCGGATGGTGGCGATGTGCGCCGCCATTTCGGTCACCGTGGTGAGGCCCATGTCGGGCGCACCGAGGTAGGAATTGGCGAGGCCCGCGCCGGTCATGTAAACGGCCGGGAAGCCCACCGACTCGATGATGCGGGCGGCCAGGGCGTTGCCGGCCCCCGGAAGGAGCAGCCCCGCGCCCGGCTTGAGCAATTGTTTAAGTTTTTTATTGAGATCGGATTGCATGCAGTTAACTCCGAGGGATAAGTAGATGGTTGAAATAGATGGGTTGAAGTTCGACCGCTATTATTTCACGAGGCTTCCGCCTCCGGCGGAAGAGGGGTCCGTTGGCTACCCGCGGTGCCTCGAAAATAGTAAACTATTTATATAGCCCCTCGGAGCCAATGCCCCGCACCGCGTCCATGAAACCCCCATGCGGCCGGCGCTGAACGCCCTGTTCGCTGCCGGTTAGCGGGCGCACATCCGGCAAGCGGACCACGGCGTTTCTTCATTTCTGCATCGAAGCGGCCTAGGCTGGGTTTGCGGCGCGCCCCACGGCGCACCCGTTGCTGAGGAGAGGCCCATGCGCGTGCCCGCCCTGGATTTCACCCATCGCTTCGCCCACAGCCTTGGCCATGGAACCGACTCTGCGGCCCGCCCCAGCACGCAGGACCGCGTCAACCAGCGCGTCTACCACAGCGCCTGGGTCGAGCGCTATTACCGGTCCACCCAGCTGAGCCGCGTCGAGACCATGGTGCTCTTGAAATACGCCCATGCCTTCGTGGGCCGGGATGTGCTCGACGTGGGCATCGGCCTCGGCAGGACGACCCTGTACCTCGCGCCCCTGGCGCGGCGCTACGAGGGCATCGACTACTCGCCGTCGCTGGTGCAGAAGGCCCGCGAGCGGCTCCCCGGCGTGTCGCTGCGGCTGGCCGACATGCGCGGCATGCCCATGTTCGGCGACGGCCAGTTCGACTTCATTTTCGGGTCCAACAATGTCATCGACGCGGTGTCGCACGAAGACCGGCTGAAGTGCCTGGCGGAGTTGCGGCGGCTGCTGCGGCCCGGCGGCCTGGCCGTCCTGTCCAGCCACAACCGGGACTATCACCGCGCCATGGGCGCTCCCAGTCTCGCCTTTTCGCGCAATCCCGTGGCGCAGGCCCGGGGGGTGGTCGACTGGGTGCGGCAGTGGGCCAACCACGCCCGGGTGGGGCGGGCGCGCCGCATCGAACCCGACTACGCCCTGCTCAACGACGAAGGCCACCACTACGCCTGCCTGCACTATTACATCGACCAGGCGGCCCAGCGCCGGCAAATGGCGGAGCGGGGCTTCCGCATGCTGGACGTCCTCGATCACGAGGGGCGGAGCGTCTCGCCCGCCGACAACACCGCTTCCAGTCCCACCCTCATGTACGTCGCCGCCGTGGACAAGTAGCCGCGCGGCCCCGGCGGACAAATTCAAGCAGCCGCGCACGGTGGCCGCCTGCCGCGCTAGACTCTGGGGCAGACCTAGACCCCAAAGGAGGCAGCATGGCATTGCGGACCGCGAAGCAGTACCTCGACAGCCTGCGCGACGACCGCGTGGTGTATTACGCCGGGCAGCGCATCAAGGACGTGGTGGCGCATCCCGATTTCGGCCTGCGCGCCCAGGAGAACGCGCGCCAGTACGGCAAGGGACCCGACGAGCCCGCGGACATCCAGGCCAAGCGCGTGGTCAAGTTGCCCGACGGCGAGCCCATCCACCGCTGGCTCATGCCGCCGCGCTCGCGCGAGGATCTGCTCAAGTGGATCGAGATGGAAGAAACCATGCCCGGCGACATCCACGGCGCCATGACCGCCGGCCTGGTGGGCCTGCAGATCCTGGCCAAGAAAATGGACGCCAAGTACAACAAGGGCTACACCCCGCGCATCGAGAAATACCTCGACTGGTATTCGCGCCAGGACCTGCACGGTTCCTTCGCCATGACCGACGCCAAGGGCGACCGCTCCAAGCCGCCGTCGGGCCAGGCCGACCCTGACCTGTGGCTGCGCGTGGTGGAACGGCGCAAGGACGGCATCGTCATCCGCGGCGCCAAAACCTCGGTGACCTCGGCCGCGGTGGCCAACGAACTGCTGGTGCTGCCCACCCACGGCATGGGGCCGGCCGATGCCGACTGGTCGGTGGCCTGCGCCGTGCCGGCCAACGCGCCCGGCGTGGTCATGCTGTCCAACTACGCCGGCTCGCCCTGGGGGGAGCGCTTCCGCTTCGACAAGCCGCTGTCGCACAGCAAGTTCCACCACGACGCCACGGTGGTGTTCAACGACGTGTTCGTGCCCAACGAGCGCGTGTTCATGGACGGCGAGTTCGAGTTCACCCGCGAGCTGCTGGGCTACTTCACCACCTTCCACCGCACCGGCATCCTGATCCGCGAGCCCAAGGACACCAAGAAACTCATCGGCACGGCGCAGCTCATGGCCAGGTACAACGGCCTGGAAGGCGTGGGCGGCATCAAGAACACCATTGCCGAGATGGTGCAGACCGCGCAACTGCTGGACGTGCTGCGCTTCACGGCGTTGAACCGCGTGCAGTTCGTCGACGGCATCTGCGTGCCCGACGCCGTGGCCTGCAACCTCGCCGGCCTCACCATCACCGCCACGCGCGAGAACTACATCACCTTTCTGTGCGAGCTGTGCGGCGGCCCGGTGCTGACCTCGCCCTCCGGCCTCGACCTGCAGAATCCCGAGACCGCCGAGTTCGTGAAGAAGTACTACGTGGGCAAGGCCGGCGTCAGCGCCGAGGAGCGCCTGCGCCTGGTGAAGTACATCTACGACCTGGGCGCTTCCGACGCTTCGGGCTGGGCGCGCGCCTCCAGCGTGACCGCGGCCGGCTCCCCGGGGGCGCGCCGCGTCGCCGTGGGCCGCGGCTTCGACATCGAGGCCTGCGCGGCCATGGTGCTGGAGGAACTGAAGGGGCATTGATTGCCGCCACGGCGCCGGCCGTTGATGGCATTGGCATAACTCGTGCTGAATCATCCGGGGGGCCGCGGCGTTCGCGGCCCCAGGTCGCCGGGATTGGACCCGGGCGGCGTGTCGGGGGGATTGGCAAATGAGGGCAGGGAGGCTTCACGGGGGCGGGCCCGGCAAAAAGCGCCTGGGAGCCGGCGGGTTCGCCGCTGCGCTCGGAATGGCCGCCCTTTTGTCGTGCACCATCCTGGGTGGCTGCGCCACGGAAACGCCCGATAACCGTGCGCAGTTCATGGCGCCCGCCACGCTGAGCGAGCTGTATTCCCAGGCCAATCTGCGCCTCAGCATGGCGGTGACGCCCGCGGCCCCCGAGTGCGCTCCGCCTTGCGCCGGCCATGCCCAGTTCGACCAGCGCGTGTCGGACATCGGGGCGCGCATCGCCGCCGCTGCGTACCAGGCCTATCCGGACCTGGCCGAGCGCATACCGAAATTCAGCTTCAGCGTGCTGGACAAGGCCGAGCCGGGCACCGGCTCGACGGCGGCCGGCGGCATCGTCGTGTTGCGCCCGGTGGACGAGCTGGCGCGCTCCGACCAGGCGTTGTCCTTCGTGCTGGCGCGCGAAGTGGGGCACGTGGTGGCCCGGCACCACGAGGAGAACACCGGCGCCAGCATCATGATCTCGGTGGTGACCACGGTGGTGGCGCCCGTGCTCAACGTGGCCAAGCTGGTGGCCGGGCTCGCGACCAGCGCCGGCGCCTGGGTATCCTCGGCCGGCATGAGCGTGGCCTCGTTCTTCGGCTCGCGCGCCGTGGTCGACACCTACCGGCCACGCCAGCAGGAACAGGCCGACACCATCGCCCTGGGCCTGCTCGACCGCATGGGCTACGGCGCCGGCGACGTGGCCCCGGGCTTTGCCGCGGAGCCATTGCGCGCCGCGGGCTCGCGCTGGCTGCAGGACCTGCAAGCCTCGCTGGCGCGGTTGAACAAATCCGGAAAGCCCGAAACCGTCTCGACTTCGGGGCAGTCGCACCAACTCGCCCTCGCCCCGGCACCCTAGTCCTTCCGAACCGCGCCGCCTGGAACTCCGGCGTCCGGGGGGGTGTGGTATATCTTCAGAATGCGTCTGGTCGGCGATCTCGGAGGCACCAAGGCACTGCTCGGGCTGGTTGACGAAACCTCGCGGGCGTTCCTGGCCGTGGAGCGGCTGCCCTGTGCCGACTACGCCAATTTCCCGGCCCTGCTCGAAGATTTTTTTTCCGCCGCGGCGCTACCCAGCCGCGAGGTGACCGGCGGCTGCCTGGCGGTGGCCGGTCCGGTGGCCGACGGCGGCGCCACGGCCAAGATGACCAACCTGCCCTGGGTCATCGACGCGCAGGCGCTGTCGCGCGATTTCGGCATCGGGGCGCTCAGGCTGGTGAACGATTTCGCGGCGGCCGCGCTGGGCGTCACCCAGATCACGGCCGCCGAGCGCGTGGTGCTCCAGGCCGGCGAGCCGCTCGACTCCGGCATGCGCCTGGTCATCGGCGCCGGCACCGGGCTGGGCATGGCGGCGCTCGCGCGCCACGGCGGCGCGTGGAGCGTGCTGCCGGGGGAGGGCGGCCACACCGGCTTCGCGCCCCGCGACCAGCGCCAGGCCGGCCTATGGGGACACCTGCAGGCGCTGCATGGCCGGGCCGAAAACGAGCACGTGCTGTCGGGACCCGGCCTGCTGGAGGTTTACCGCTTCCTCGCCGGGGGCTCGCCCGATGCGGCGCTGCTGGGCGCGGCCAATCCCGATGCCGCCATTTCCGCCGCGGCCATGGCCACCAAGGTGGCCGACCAGGCGCGCAGCCTGCCTTATCAGGCCATGGAACTGTTCATGTCCGTATACGGCGCTTTCGCCGGCGACATGGCGCTCGCGCTCATGGCCCGCGGCGGCGTGTTCCTGGCCGGCGGCATCGCGGCCGCCAACCTGCCGCTCATGCAATCGGGCGCCTTCATGCACGCCTTCAACGACAAGGGCGGCCACTCGCCCCTGGCGCGGCGCATGCCGGTGCAGGTGGTCACGGACACCGAACTGGGGCTGAAAGGCGCACTGCTGTGCGACCTGCAAGGCGCGGCGTAGCTTGCCCGAGCTAGTCTTCCGGCGCGAGGATGACGCCGGCCAGCGGCGGCAGGGTGAGCGTGAGTGAGCAGCGACGGCCCATCCACTCCTGGTCCGTGGCCACCAGGCCGCTGCCGTTGCCCAGGTCGCTGCCGCCGAAATAACGCGAGTCGCTGTTGAACAGCTCGCGGTAGCGCCCGCCGCGCGGGACGCCGACGCGGTAGCCGGGCCGCGGCACGGGCGTGAAGTTGAGCGCCACCACCACGAACTGGCCCGAGCGCGCGAAGCGCAGCCAACTGATCACCGACTGGTAGGCGTCATGGCAATCGATCCAGGCGAACCCTTCCTGCTGGAAGTCCAGTTCATGCAAGGCCGGCACGCTGGCATACAAGCGGTTCAACTCGCGCAGCAGAAGACGCATGCCGTTATGGCGCTCATGGGCCAGCAGGCCCCAGGGCAGTTCTTCGCTGGAACGCCATTCATGGTCCTGCGCCAGTTCGGCGCCCATGAAGTTCAGCTTCTTGCCCGGCGTGGTCATCTGGTAGGTGAGCAGCAGGCGCAGGTTGGCGAAGCGCTGCCAGTCGTCGCCCGGCATTTTCTGCAGCAGCGAGCCCTTGCCGTGCACCACCTCGTCGTGCGACAGCGGCAGCACGAAGTTCTCGCTGTAGGCGTAGAGCTGGCCGAAGGTGAGGCGGTCGTGGCTGTAGCGCCGGTAGATCGGGTCCTGGTGCATGTAGGACAGGGTGTCGTTCATCCAGCCCATGTTCCACTTCATGGAAAATCCCAGGCCGCCCAGGTAAATGGGCCGCGACACCATGGGCCAGGCGGTGGATTCCTCGGCCACGGTGACGGCACCCGGGAAGTCGCGGTGCGCCATTTCGTTCATGCGGCGCAGGAAGTCCAGCGCCTCCAGGTTTTCGCGGCCGCCGTGGGCGTTGGGAACCCATTCGCCCGCCTTG
>DATNCF010000318.1:0-7616 GCA_035571675.1 Burkholderiales bacterium
AGAATCCCTTGCAGCACGTTCACCGTGGCGTCGGGAAGATCGAAGCCTCGCTGCAAGAGGCCGCCGCTGGCGCCGATGCCGCCAATGACAATCGAGACCGGGATGACGGCCAGCGGGTTCTGGCGCGCGATGAAAGCCACCAGGATGCCGGCGTAGCCATAGCCCGCCATGAGCGAGGCGTTGGCGTTGCCGTGCACGGCCGCCACTTCGGCCATGCCGGCGAGGCCAGCCGCGGCCCCGCCCAGAAAGCAGGCTGTCAGCAGCAGGCGCCCGACCGGCAGGCCGGCCAGGCGCGCGGCGCGGGCGTTGCCGCCCACGATGCGCAGTCCGAAGCCCCAGGTGGTGTGGCGCACCAATATGTACATGGCCACGCAGAAAATCAGGCCGTAACCCAGGCCCCAGTGCACGTCCAGGCCGGGGAAGTTGCCCAGCATGTTGGCGTCGCCGATGGGATGGGTGGAGGGTTTGTTCAGGCTGGCCGGGTCGCGCAGCGGCCCTTCCACGAAATGGTTGAACAGCGCCACCGCCACGTAGGTGAGCAGCAGGCTGGAAATGGTCTCATTGATGCCGCGGTACTGGCGCAGGGCGCCCGCCAGGGCGATCCACACCCCGCCCGCCAGCATGCCGGCCAGCGCCATGGCGATTTTCAGCCCCATGGGAGAGACGCCGGTGAAGCCGTGTCCTACGATGGCGGCGGCCAGCCCGCCCAGCACCAGCGCGCCTTCGCCGCCGATGATCATCAGGCCGGCCTGCGCCGGTAGCGCCACGGCCAGCGCCGTGAGGATGAGCGGCGCGGCGCGCGACAGGGTGTTCTGCCAGGAAAAACCGCTGGCGAAGGCGCCCTTGTAGATGAGGCCGTAGACCTCGAAAGGGTTCTGCCGGATGACGGCCATGAAAATGCCGAACACCATCATGGCGGCCAGCAGGGCCGCGAGCGGAATGAGGAGCGCTTCGGCCGCGGGCCCCAAGCGGAGGCCGCCTGAGTTCGCCGCGGGTGCCACGGCCGCCGGCACAGCGGGGGGCGCGGCGAGGCTCTCGGGTGTTTCGGCGGGCGGCAGCGACAAGGCGGACGCGCCCGATGCCCTGGCCGCGTCCGCCACCACCCCTGCCGGCGCAACCGCCGGGTCGCTGACTCCCTGCTCCACTGGTCGCGCAGCCGCCTCCCCCAGCCTCTCGGCCGTGCCGGCCATCGGGGAGGCGGCTGACATGTCAGACCTTGCCGATCACGCCTTCAACCAGGTAGTTCATCTGCTCCAGCACCGGGTCGGTCTGCTTCAGCGTGGTGCCGGCGGCGATGACTTCCTTGCCGGTGTTGTCCTTGAGCGGGCCCTTGAATATCTCAAAGGCGCCCTTCATCATGGCCGCCTTGACGCCGTCGGCCTTGGCCTTGGCGGGCGCCGACACGGCCTTGCCGTAGGGCGACATTTTCACGAAGCCGTCCTTGAGGCCGCCGCGCACGAAGTTCTTGAAGGGCTTGCCCTCCATGGCGTCCTTGGCGTGCATGGTGTACACCGTGAGCCAGTTCCATTCGGCGCCGGTGAGGTAGCCCTTGGGCGCCAGCGCCGACTGGTTGGCGTGGTAGCCGCAGGAAAAAACGCCGCGCTTTTCGGCGGTTTCCACGATGACCTTGGGGCTGTCCACGTGACAGGTGATCACGTCCACGCCCTGGTCCACCATGCTGTTGGCGGCCTCGGCTTCCTTCACCGGCAGCGACCAGTCGCCGGTCACGATGAGCTGGCAGGTGATCTTGGGATCGACGCTGCGGGCGCCCATCAGGAAGGCGTTGCAGTTGCGCAGCACCTGGGGAATGGGCTTGGCGGCGATGAAGCCGATTTTCTTGCTCTTGCTGGTGAAGCCGGCAATCACGCCGTTCAGGTACTGGCACTCGTCGATGTAGCCGAAGTAGCTGCCGGCGTTCTTGGGATGCTTGCCTTCGGTCCACATGCCGCCGCAGTGGGCGAAGCGCACATTGGGGTATTTTTCCGCCATCTTGATCATGTGCGGATCGAAGTAACCGAAGGAGGTGGCGAAAATCAACCCCGCGCCGTCCTGCTCCACCATGGAGCCCATGGTCTTCTGCACGTCGGTGGTCTCGGGCACCTTCTCCTGCTCCACCACCTTCACGCCGGGCATTTTCTTCAGCGACGCGGCGGCCTGGGCCTGGGCCTGGTTGTAGCCGTAGTCGTCGCGCGGCCCCACGTAGATCACGCCCACGGTGAGCTTGTCGGCGGCGAAGGCCGGCATCCATTTGCCCAGCGCGGCCACCGTGGCCGCGGCGGCGGTGGTCTTGATCATGTTGCGGCGGGACAGGTCGGTGCGGCGCTCGGTCATGTGGACTCCCTGAAGATGGCGGAAACGTTCTAGGTTGGTGTACCGGCTTGGAAGCATGTCCCATGCCAGCGCCCCATTGGCGCCCCATTTGCGTCCCGTCTTGCATTCCATCTTGGATACAAGATTTACGCCCCCGGAGCCAGTGGCGACGGTGTCCCGCAAGCCACTCAGTCTTCTGGGCTTTTGGGGAATTCCGGCATGGCGCGGCACGGCGGCGGCGCGGCGGCGGAACGCGCCCGGTGGCCACGCGCCCGGGTTCCGAAAGCGGGAATGTCTGTTAACGGTGCGCCCGGGCGCCGCCGCCGCTCCGCAAAAGTGCATGGCATCGGTACAAGAGGGCGGCCCAAAGCGACCGTCCGCGCGCTTTTCCGCGCCCGATGCCCGTGCTAGTGTGATCTTGGATGCAAGCTGGAACGCAAGATGCTTGCGTCGTTCCGGAAGCCCGGCGCCGCCGGGGATGAAAGGACCGCCCCGCATGGCCACACGCGACGCCACGCGCAAATCCGCCCGGCCCAAGGACCGCCTTGCCCGCACGGTATACGACAGCGTGAAGGACGCGCTGTTCGAGTTCCGGCTCATGCCCGGCGAGCGCTTCAGCGAGAACGAGCTCGCGAGTCAGCTCAAGGTGTCGCGCACGCCGGTGCGCGAGGCGCTGTACCGGCTCGGCCAGGAAGGCTACATCGAGGTGGCGGCCAAGAGCGGCTGGACGGTGCGGCCCTTCGATTTCGAATACTTCGAGAACCTCTACGACGTGCGCATCGTGCTGGAACTGGCGGCGGTGAAGCGCGTGTGCGAACGCGTGCCCATGCCCAGCCTGGACGAGCTGCGCGACGCCTGGCTGGTCCCGCCCGAGGGGCGGCTGGACGACCCCGCGCAGGTGGCCGAGCTGGACGAGGCCTTCCACGCCGCGCTGGTGGAGGCCACCGGCAACGCCGAAATGGCGCGCATGCACCGCGAGCTCACCGAGCGCATCCGCATCATCCGGCGCCTCGACTTCACCAGCCAGGACCGCGTCAAGGCCACCTACTCGGAGCACGCGCAGATCCTGCGCAAAATCCTGCGCCGCAAGGGCGACGACGCGGTCATGCTCATGCGCAGCCACATTGAGACCTCCAAGTCGGAGGTGCGCAAAATCACCTTGCACCGGCTGCACAGTGTGCGCGCCAAGGTCGCCCTCCGCTGACGCCACGATGAAAACCTGAGCTTGCGCCGCGCGCTATGATGGGCCATCACAAGGAAGATTTATGGCCCGCACCGACGCCTGGAAGCCCAAGACCACCGAAGAACGCCTCGACAAATTGGAGTCGCTGGACGCAATCCGCCAGCTTCCCCATCGCTATGCACTGGCGGTGGACACGCGCAACCTCGATGACCTCGTGGAGCTTTTCCCCGCCGACGTGCAGGTGGGCCGCGACAAGCGCGGGCGCGAGGCCATGAAAAGCTGGTTCGGGGACACGCTGTCGCGCTTCGCCGACAGCATCCACTTCGTGGGCAACCACGTCATCGACTTCGACGGCCCCAACGAAGCCCACGGCGTGGTGACCTGCCACGACCAGCTCGAGAAGAAGCCCGAGTGGCAGCACGGCTACATCCAGTACTGGGACAAGTACGTGCGCCAGGACGGCGCATGGTATTTCCAGCGCCGCAAGCTGCACCGCTGGTACCTCGTCGACGCGCTCACCCGGCCCTTCCACGGCGCGGGCCTGGAGCAGGACAAGCAGGCGTTGACGGTGGCGGTGATTCCGGACGCCTGGCCGAGCTGGGACGCATTCTGGAAATCGCGCGGCCGCGCGCCGCGCTGAACTCAATTTCAGGGAGCTGTTGAAGACCGTCTCCTGAAAGGAATTGCATGAGCACGCTTGAACGCCGTCCGCTTGAACGTCGTCAATTGGGCAAAACCGGCCTGTCCGTCACCACGCTGGGCTTCGGCGCCATGGACCTGGGCGGTCCGCCGCCGGGGCCCACCATCAGCGACGCCGACGCCGGCCGAGTGCTGAACGCCGTGCTCGACGCCGGCATCAACTTCATCGACACCTCGATCTGCTACGGCGAAAGCGAGGCGCGCATCGGCCGCGCCATTGCCGGGCGGCGCAGCGAGTACGTGCTCGCCAGCAAGTGCGGCTGCGTGCCCGGCGCCGGCATGGGCGGGGCGCACATCCACACCGCGGCCAACATCCGCGCCGGTGTGGAGCACAGCCTGCGCACCCTGCGCACCGACTACCTCGACATCGTGCAGATCCACCGCAACCTGGGCCCGGGTGAATGGGAGGCTGAAGGCACGTTGGATGAGTTGAACAAGCTCAAGCGCGAGGGCAAGGTGCGCTTCATCGGCATTTCCGGCTACGCCCCAAACCTCGCCGCGCAGGTGGACTCGGGCGTGTTCGACGTGTTCCAGATTCCCTACTCGGCGCTGCAGCTCGAGAACGAAGCCGTCATGGCGCGCGCCTCGGCCAAGGGCGCCGGCATCATCGTGCGCGGCGCGGTGGCGCGCGGGGCGCCCGTGGACTGGGACAAGCACTACTACATGCTGTCCAAGCAGCAGATGTCGGGCCGGTGGGAAGCGGCCAGGCTGGACGACCTGATGGGCGGCATGAGCCGCATCGAATTCATGCTGCGCTTCGCCCTCGCCAGCCCCGACCTCGACACCACCATTGTGGGCACCAGCAATACCGCGCACCTGCGCGACAATGTGGCCGCGGCGCAAAAGGGGCCGCTGCCGCCGGACGTGGTGGCCGAGGCCAAGCGGCGCCTGGCGGCCGCGCCGGTTTGAGATTCAGGTCGGCGGCTTTTCCCTTAGATGATGGGCCTGCCGCCGGTCACCGCCACCGTCGCGCCGGAGATGTAGCTGGCTTCGCCGCTGGCGAGCAGCACGTAGACGGGAGCCAGTTCCCTGGGCTGCGCCGGCCGGCCCATGGGAACGTTTTCGCCGAAGTGCGCAACCTTTTCCTCGGGCATGGTGGAGGGAATCAGCGGGGTCCACACCGGACCCGGCGCCACGGCGTTGGCGCGGATGCCCTGCTTGGCGAGGAGTTGCGCCAGGCCGCCGGTGAAATTCTGAATGGCGCCCTTGGTGGTCGCGTAGGGCAGCAACTGCGGATTGGGGTTGTCGGCATTCACCGAGGCGGTGTTGATGATGGCGCCGCCCTCGGGCATGTGGGGCACGGCGGCCTTGGTCAGGTAGAACATGGACGAAATATTGGTGGCCATGGTTTTCTCCCACTCCTCGTCCGATATTTTCTCGATGGACTCGAAGCTCATCTGGTGCGCGGCGTTGTTGACCAGGATGTCGATGCGGCCGAAGGCATCGACGGCCTGCCGCACCAGGTCGCGGCAATGCGCCGCCGAGGCCACGTCTCCCCGGGCCAGGACGCAGCGCCGGCCCGCGGACTCCACAAGGCGCCTGGTTTCGTTGGCGTCCTCGTCTTCTGACAAATAGGACACCAGAACGTCGGCGCCCTCCCGGGCGAATGCCAGGGCCACCGCCCGTCCTATGCCGCTGTCGGCGCCCGTGATCAGCGCTTTCTTGTCCAGCAGCTTGTTCGAACCTTTGTAGCTGCTCTCTCCATGGTCGGGCTCGGGGTTCATCCGCCGCGACGATCCGGGAGGCGTCTGCTGAGGAGTGTGGAAAGGCGGCCGGGGAAATTCGTCGGGCATGATCAGTCTCCTAGAAAATCGCCGCGATCAGGCGGCCGAGGTCAGGCCTTCCATCGTGGCGACGGGTTTGTGAATCCGCGCGGAATCGGTCCCCGCCGTGACGGTCAGTCCGGCGCGCAGGGATTCGGCATGGATAACGGTTTCGAAAAGGCGGTCCTCCCACAGTGCCAGGAGTTCGCTGGCTTGCCTCGCATCCGCTTCGCCACCGGCAAGTTGCCGGGCGACGCGGCGTTGTTTTCGGATGCCTTCCCGTCCCTGGGCAATTTCGCGCTCCAGGGCTTGCAGGCGTCCGGCCAGTTCTTCGCGGGTGACCATCGCGCGCTCCATGATGTGAACCGATGTTCGGTGGCCGCTCAGCAGTCCATCGGATGGGCATGCACGCGCTGGCGCGACGCTTTGGGCCGAGACACGTCCGCAGCGGTGGCCTGGCCGCGGCGCGCTTCATCGATGCGGCGGGCGAACACGCTCATGACCTCGCGATATAGGGCAGCCTTGAGCACGCCGTCTTCATTCCCCGCGTCGACGTTGGGGTTGTCATTCACCTCCATGACCACGCACCCCTGGTCCGTTTCCTTCAGATCGACACCGTAAAAGCCGCTGCCAATGGGCCTCGTGGCGGCCAACGCGGTTTGGACCACTTCCGAAGGCACCTCGGCGAGGCTCACGGCTTCGGTCTTGCCTTCCACATAGCGGCCAGCCCCGGTGTGGCTGACAATCTGCCAGTGGCCGGGCGCCATGAAATAGCGGCAGGCGAACAGCGGCCTGCCGTCCAGGATGCCCACGCGCCAGTCGAACTCGGTCGGCAGCCATTCCTGGGCAATGGCCATTTCCGACCCTTCCAGCAGCCGGTCCAGACCGGCGTGCAGGTCAGCGGGCGAATCCACACGAAACACATCCAGCGAAAACGAACTGTCGGGCCTTTTCAGGACGCAGGGAAAGCCGAGCTGCCCGGAGACCTCCTGGCGGTTCCCACGATGAACCACCACCGTCCTTGGAACCGGAATGCCGTGCCGCGAAAACAGCTCATGCAAATAGACCTTGTTGTTGCAGCGGTACAGGGACGCCGAATCGTCGATCACCGGCATACCCGCCATTTCGGCCCGCCTGATGAAGGCATGCGTATAGTGTCCGAGCGCGGTGTGGTCCCTCACAAACAGCGCGTCGAACTCCCGCAGGCGGCCCAGGTCCTCGCGCGTCAGAATGCCCGTGCGCAGGCCAAGGTGCCGCGCCGCGGCGATGAAATGCCCGAGGGCCTTCTGGTTCGAAGGGCCGTGCGGTTCGTCGGCATCGTGGAGCATGTCTATGCCGGGCTTGGCGTAGCGCCGCCGCGGCGGCGCGGTGCGCGCATGACCCAGGACAGGCTCCACTTGCCCATCCGCGAGCGTCCCCGGGCCGGGCTTGGGCTGGTGGCCGCGCGCCTCGGCCAGCAGCGACACGTAGTACCCCGGCCCCAGGTAGCGCGACGTGTCGCACAGGTTGATGACCTGCACCGCCCGGGACGAGCGCCACTCGAGCCCGTACAGGTATTCGGCGGCCGTTGCCACCCTGAGATCGGGCAGGCACGGAACGAAGTCGCCCTGCTCGTCCGCAACGGCGAGCGAGGGCAAAGGAGCTGCCTGCCGTGCTGCTCC
>DATNCF010000319.1:0-3275 GCA_035571675.1 Burkholderiales bacterium
CGGTCGTAAGTGGCCTGGTCGGCCATGCGGGTTGCTTCGTTCATGTTTGCACCGTTGCTGGGGGCCTGGTATCGGCCCGGATGTTTTCGATCACGTCTTGAGGAGCGTGAAACCGACGCTCATCGCGCGCCCTGCGGGCGAGTCCTTCATCGGCAGCGTGTAGCGGCGGATGCCGTCGAAACGCTGCAGCGCGCTGGCCACTGCGGCCGCGGTGGGCACGAGGCCGATCTCGCCGATGCCCTTGGCGCCCATCGGGCCTTCGGGTTCGGGCTCTTCGACCAGGATCACGTCGATGTGCGGCATGTCGCGGGCCCGCAGCGGGCCGATTTCCTTCATCTTGAACGTCACGGGCATGCCGTTTTCGCAGCGCAATTCCTCGGTCAGCGCATAGCCCAGGCCCATGTGGATCGCGCCCTCGATCTGCCCCGACGCCAGCGCCGGGTTGAGCACGCGGCCGGCGTCGTGCGCGGCGACCACGCGGTCGACGCGCCCGGCGGCGTCCAGGACGACCATCTGCGTGGCATAGCCGAACGTGGTGTGGGTCTTGATCTTGTCGACCTTGGCCCCCAGTGCCGTGGTGTCGCGGATCACGGTTTCGCCGGCGTAGACCCGGCCCTCGAGCTGGTCCAGCGTGAAGCCGGCATCGAGGTCGGCCTTGAGCTTGGCTGCGGCATCGAGCACCGCGCGCCCGCCCAGCAGCGTGCCGCGCGAGCCGGTGGTCTGGCCACAGTCCAGGTCAAAGGTGCTGTCGACCTTGGGCACGAAGATGGCGGCTGGCAGGCCGGTGGTTTCAACCGCCAGTTGCACCAGCACCGTCATCAGGCCCTGGCCCATTTCGGTAAAGCCGTTGTACAGCGTGATGCGGCCGTCGCGTTCGACCACCAACCGCACCTTGCCGTATTCGACCACGCCGTTGCCGATGCCGCTGTTCTTCACGCCGCAGGCAATGCCCACCGCCAGCCCGGAGGCCAACGCGGCGTCCCAGTGCGGCTTGATGGCCTGCAGCGTCTTGCGGATGCCGACCGCCTTGTCGAGCACCTGGCCGGTGGTGAAGGTGTCGCCCACGCTCAAGGCGTTGCGCCAGCGGATCTCCCAGTGGTCGAGCCCTAGTTTGTCGGCCAGCATGTCGATGCAGGCCTCCAACGCAAAGTGCGCCTGGTTGACGCCGAAGCCACGCATTGCGCCGCAGGGCGGGTTGTTGGTGTAGGCGGCCCGCGCCTGTACGTCGACGTTGGGCACGCGGTACGCGCCGCAGGCATGGCCGGCGGAGCGCTCGAGCACCTTGGCGCCAACCGACGCATAGGCCCCCGAGTCACCCACCATGCGGGCCTTCACCGCAGTGAAGATGCCGTTGGCATCGCAACCCATGGTGTAGTCCAGGGCGATCGGATGGCGCTTGGGGTGCAGGCGGATGGATTCTTCGCGGCTCAGCGTGAGCTTCACCGGGCGGCGCGCCAGCTGCGCCAGCAACGCTGTCTGGGCCTGCACCGTCATGTCTTCCTTGCCGCCGAAAGCGCCGCCGTTGGGGAGAAGCTCGACGAAGATCTGGTCGATGGGCAGGCCAAGGAAGCGCGCCACCTGACGGCGTTCGTCGAAGATGCCCTGGCCCTGCGTGCGCAGGTGCAACCGGCCGTCGGGCAGGGGCTCGGCGAGCGCGCTCTCGGGCTCCAGGAAGAGGTGCTCGATGCGTTGCGTCTGCCAATGGCCGCTGACCACCTGAGCACTGGCGGCCAGCGCCGCGTCGGCGTCACCGCGCAGCAGCACCGAGTGGCCCAGCAGGTTGTCATGCTGCGGGTTGACCTGGCGCGCGCCGGGCTCCAGCGCCTGCAGCGCGTCCAGGGTGGCCGGCAGCACCTCGTAGGTCACGTCCACCAGTTCGGCGGCGGCGCGCGCCGTCGCGCGGTCGACCGCGGCCACCGCGGCCAGCACGTCGCCCACGTAGCGCGTCTCTTCGCCCTCGGCGACGAAACCGGGCCAGTCGTTGTGGAGCATGCCGTACCAGCGCTCGCCCGGAACGTCCGCGGCGGTGGCGACAACTTCCACGCCCGGCATGGCTAGGGCCCTCGCTGTGTCGATGCTCAGCACGCGGGCGCGGGGATGGGGCGATAGCACGAGGGCGCCGTGGAGCAGCCCCGGAACCGTGAGGTCGCCGACGAAGGCCCGGTCGCCGAGCACCGTCTGCGCGCCGCCGATGCGTGCCAGCGGCTGGCCGACCCGGCCGTCGCTGCAGGCCGGCGGGATGGTCGCGCCGCCGTGCTTGACGGCGGCCAGCAACTGGATCGCGTCGATGATCGTCTTGTAGCCGGTGCAACGGCACAGGTGACCGTCCAGGGCGCTGACAATGGCTTCGCGCGTCGGCGCGGGGTCGTGGTCTGTGAGGGCCTTGGCACGCAGCGCGATGCCAGGGATGCAGAAGCCGCACTGCAGGGCGGCGGTGGCGGTGAAACAGTCGGAGATCTGCTGGCGTTCGGCGCTCGGCAGGCCGTCGAGGGTGACGATGTGCTTGCCCTGGGCCACGCGCGCGGGCATGGCGCAGGTCGTCTTCGGCTTGCCGTCCACCAGTGCCACGCAACAACCGCACTGCCCCTGCGGGCTGCAACCGTCCTTCAACGAGGTGATGCCGCAGCGCTCGCGCAGCACCTCCAGGAAATTCTCGCCAGGCCGCGTGTCCACGCGTTGCCCGATCCCATTCAGAACGAAGTCAATCAGCATGATGATCTGCCCCCATTGTTTGCGCCTCCAGTGGCCGCCACAGGACATCCCGAGGCCTTGTGCTTGACCCGCGGTCGTCTGGGACAAGGGCCTGCCTTCCTGCGCCTCAGCAAGCTCGACGCATCGAGCCCCGAAGCGACTTTGGCCGTCCGCCGCAGGGCATTGCGGGGCGTGCAGGCAGCCTCGAGTTGCGCGCAACGGGTGCGAAGGCTTGGCTGCATTGGCTTGGGGGTCCGCGAGGCTGGGGTGAATCTGGGCAAGGTTCCTGACCTGGCACGCCGGTTGGCGCATCACGTTGATCGCATTGTTTCACAAACTGAATGCGTAAAACCAGAGTTTCAGTTACCGTTGGGATGTCAAAACAACAGCCGCTGCCGCCGCAGGGCTTGCTGCCTGTGCTTCTGGACTGGCCAACGGTCGAAATGAGTCCTGCCCCCACCCCGCACCGCGTTCGCGCGTCAAAGTCTGCCAAGCTGGCGAAGGCGCCATCTGTTGCGCTGGAAAGCCGCATCCACGCCTGTTACGAGGCCTTGCCGGGCAGCGAGGCGCGGGTGGCCGATGTG
>DATNCF010000320.1:0-2355 GCA_035571675.1 Burkholderiales bacterium
GTGCACGTCACCGCCCCCGGCATTGAGCGCTTCGAGCTCAAGTCGGCCATCCTGCTGTACACCAACGGCGGATCCTACTATGCCACGCTCCACGGCATCGAGACCAAGGGCCAGCCGGTCATTGGGCCGGGCGCGCCCGTCACCGCGGAGGCCATCGCGCCCATGGTGCGCAGCCTCGGCCTGCAGTCCGGCTTCGACGGCTTCCTGTCGCCCGAGCTGCTGTATGTGGGGCCCGACGCCGCGGCCTGGTGGCGCCCCCCGGCGCCGGCGCGCGTGTTCTTCCAGACCCGGGAAGACGATGACGGAAAGGGCATCGGTACGGCGACGGCCGTGACGCCGCACCCGGGCCTCGTGTTCGTGCTGGCGCGAAGCTGGTATGTGTTCGCCGTGCGCGGCAATGAACGCCCAGGCCCGAATACGCCGCTCTACCGCGCGCCCTACTTCAACGTGTGGGAAAGCGGCGAAATCTGCGAGGGCAACCTTGAGCGGCCCTCCGCGGTCACGCCCGAGAGCCTGGCGGCCTTCGAGCGCGGTTTTTTCGAGAGCCGCTTCACCCACCCCAACGTGCGCAACGGCAAGCTGCTCACGTCCTACCCGGGCGGCGTCACCAAGCTGTGGAAGGACCTGCTCGCCGGCAAGCACAAGAACTTTCCCGAACACCGCCTGGTGAAAACCAAGGCCACGCTGGCCGAGCGCCTGAAGAAGCTGCAAAGCGGAGGCCGGGATGACTGATCCGCGCGACGCCATCCTGCAGCGCCAGGTGCCCACGGTCATGGTGCCGGTCCACGGTACGCTGGAACCGCTCCAGGTCAACGGCCACCGCTTCCTGGCCGCGGCGGACGGCGTGCATATCGAAGTGCACCGCCCCTGGCTGCACGTGGTCTGGCCGGCCGCTCGCTCGCGCATTCCGTTGCCCTACGGCCCGGCACCGGACTGCGGTATCGCGTATCCCTTCGACTGGAAGCAGCTCATGCAGCTGGTCGACGCTTTCACCGGCATGGCGCGCGCGCGACTGCCCAACGAGTGCGGCACGTGGATTGCCTGGTCGGAAACCGAGCAGACGCTGCGTTTCGTCGAAAGCGCCGAGATCAAGGCCGGCCCAGGCCGCCTGGATTATCGCCGCCCCCAGACGCGGCCGGGCGAGCACCTGGTGTGCGACCTACATTCCCACGGCCGCCTGAGCGCGTTTTTCTCCGCGACCGACGACGCGGACGACGCCGGCGACGTCAAGTTCGCGGCGGTGGTGGGCAACCTCGCCGGAACCATCGACCTGGCCATGCGCCTGTGCCTGCCCGGCGGCTTCTTCATCGACGCGGATGAATGGGAGAACCCGGCATGATCGAGACGCACAGCCTGCACCCGCGCCTGCTCTCGGAACCGGTGGACATTCACCTGGTGGGCTGCGGCGGCAACGGCTCGCAAATGCTCACGGGCCTGGCGCGCCTGGACGTGGCGCTGCGCGCGCTGAATCACCCGGGCTTCCACGTGACTGCGTTCGACCCCGACTCGGTCTCCGCGGCCAACATCGGCCGCCAGCTCTTCGCGCCCGCCGACGTGGGCCTGAACAAGGCCACGGTTCTGATCCACCGGCTCAATGCCTTCTACGGCCTGCCGTGGAGCGCGGAGCCCACGGTGTGGCGCGCGCGAGCCGGCAAGCCGCATATCGTCATCAGCTGCGTCGACACCCGGGCCGCACGCGCCCACATCCACCACGTGCTCAGCCTGCAGGGCTGGCACCCCTTCTACTGGATGGACCTGGGCAACCGCGCGGCGGACGGCCAGGTGGTGCTGGGCATCCCGGCGTGGAACCAGAAGCACGCGCGCAACCCGCTGCGCCTGCCCACCGCGGCCGAGCTCTTCCCCGAGATCGCGGACACCCGCATTCCCGAGGACAACACCCCAAGCTGCAGCCTGGCCGAGGCCCTGGGCCGCCAGGAGCTCTTCGTCAACCAGGCCGTGGTCACCGCCGCGCTGCAGCTGCTGTGGGGCCTGTTCCGGACCGGCCAGACCGATTGGCACGGCGCCTTCGTCAACCTGAAATCCGGCCGCATGGCCCCGCTCGCGGTTGACCGCGAGGCGTGGAAGCGGCTGGGGTTTGAGCATCGGCCGAGAAAGAACAAAAAGTGAGACCCCTGATACTCGACTTCATGCGACCGCTCCAACCCTCTGCGGAGTTAGCCAGGATCGTGGGCTCCAAGCCCATCAGCCGCACCGAGGTGACCAAAAAGGTGTGGAACTACATCAAGCGCCACAAACTCCAGGACCCGCGCGAAAAGCGGTTCATCCGCGCGGACGACAAGCTGGGCCCGGTGATCGGGGTGAAGCGCATTTCCATGTTCGCCCTGACCAAGAAGA
>DATNCF010000321.1:0-20500 GCA_035571675.1 Burkholderiales bacterium
TCGCATCGGCGGCGCCTGGCTCGCGCATGCCACAGGCAGTCTTGTGGTGCCCGTGGCCCACAATGCCGGCCTGGTGTGGCCGCGCAATGCCTTCATCAAGCGACCGGGATTGGTGACCGTGGAAATCGGCGAGCCCATCGATCCCAAGGGCATGACCCCCGAGCAGCTCATCGCGCGGGTGGAGGAATGGATCGAATCGCGCATGGTTGAACTGTGCCCGGCCTGATTCCCAAGATCCGATCGCTGCGCTCGCCCCGCTTGCCGGGGGACAAGGCTGCGTCCGACCGGCGCCAGCTGCTGCTCAGCAACGGCGTGCTGCGCTACGAATTGGTGCGCGCGCGCCGGCGCTCCATTGCCATCCAGGCGCTGCAGGAAGGCATCCGGGTGCGCGCGCCGCGCTGGGCCAGCATAGCCGCCATCGAGTCCTTCATGCGCCTGCAGGAGGACTGGATCAACGAACGCCTGCGCCTGCGGCGCGAAACGCCGACATTTTCCTGGAGCGAGGGCGCCGAATTGCCGCTGCTCGGAGAAGGCGTGCGCATTGTCGCCACGGATGCGAAGGCCATTCGCGCCGCCGACGGCCGGCTGGAAGTGCCCGCGGCAGTGCTGGCGGCCGGTTGCCGCGAGGCCGTGCTGGGCTGGATTCGGGAGCGCGCCCGCGCGCTGTTCGCCGCGCGCATGGCCGAGGGCGCGGCGCGGCTCGGCGTGCCCCAGCCCCGGCTGCGCCTGTCCAGCGCGCGCACCCGCTGGGGAAGCTGCAGCCACAATCCGGGCGGTGCGCGCATTTCCCTGCACTGGAAGCTATACCTGCTGCCGCCCGCGCTCATCGACTACGTCATCGCCCACGAACTGGCGCATCTGGTGGAACTCAATCACTCGAAGCGCTTCTGGGCGGTGGTGGAGCGGCTGTATCCCGGTTATCGCGCCGCACGTCCGGAGCTGAATCGGCTGGGCCGCATACTACCGCCGCTTTAGGGCACTTCCGGGCTGCCGCCGTGAGCGGCAATGCGGGCAAAGTCGCCAGGAGAGAGGTTTTCCGCCCGCGCTCCAGGGTCGATGCCAAGGCGCTTCAGGATTTCTGCATCCACCACTCCGGCGAGTGAATTGCGCAGGGTCTTGCGCCGCATGCCGAAGGCTGCCGTCACCACCCGGGCGAACGCGGCGGCATCGTGTGAGGCGCCGCGCGCCCGGCGCTCGGCTGCGCTGAGCGGCCGCATGCGCACCACGGCCGAATCCACCTTGGGCGGCGGGCGGAACGCCTCGGGCGGCACTTCAAACAGGGACTGCATGTCGAAGCGGTCCTGCAGCATGACCGACAGCCGGCCGTAATCGGCGGTGGAAGGCGCGGCCACCATGCGCTCCACGACTTCCTTCTGCAGCATGAAATGCAGGTCGCGCACGCAGTGCGCATAGTGCGTCAGGTGAAAGAGCAGCGGAGTGGAGATGTTGTAGGGCAGGTTGCCGACGATGCGCAAGTCGTTTCCCAGGGAGCCAAAGTCGAACTCCAGGGCATCAGCGGAATGGACCGTCAGTTGCTCGGGCCTGAAACGCTGGCGCAACTCAGCGACGAGATCGCGGTCGAGTTCTATAACGTCCAGGTGCGCGATGCACTTGAGCAGGGGGATGGTCAGCGCGCCTTGCCCGGGTCCGATTTCGATCATCCGGTCACCAGGCTGCGGCGAGATGGCTCCGACAATACCCTCGACGATGGTTTGGTCGGCCAGGAAGTGCTGGCCGAAACGCTTGCGCGGTCGATGGGCCGGCGTCACAAGCGCAGTTCGATCGCCAAGCGCGCGGACATTCAGCTCGCCTTGCCGCTCGCCTGGTGAGCAATCATTTCTGCCGCCGTGTTCACGGCTGCGATGAGGCTGCCGGAGTCGGCCTCGCCGGTGCCCGCCAGGTCCAACGCCGTGCCGTGATCCACCGACGTCCTGATGAAGGGAAGACCGAGCGTGATATTTACTCCGCCGCCGAAGCTGGCGTACTTGAGAACGGGCAGGCCCTGGTCGTGGTACATGGCGAGCACGCAGTCCACGTTCTTCAGCCGTGACGGCACGAACAGCGTGTCGGCGGGCCATGGGCCGCTCAGGTCCACGCCTTCGGCTCTGAGTCTGGCGATCACCGGCGCGATCACGTCTTCGTCCTCGCGCCCCAGGTAGCCGTGCTCGCCGGCATGGGGGTTGAGCCCGGCCACGGCGATGCGCGGCGCGTCCAGGCCGAAGCGGGTGAGCAGGTCGTGGACGATGATGCGCAGGGTCTGCTCCAGCGATTCGCGCGTGATGGCGGCCGGCACGTCGGCCAGGGCGAGATGGGTGGTGGCCAGGGCCACGCGCAGGCCGCCGCCCGCCAGCATCATCACCACCCTGTCGCGGCCGGCCTTGGCCGCCAGATACTCAGTATGGCCGGAAAACGCGATGCCGGCGTCGTTGATGACGGACTTCTGCACCGGCGCGGTGACCATGGCCGCGAACTCGCCCGACAGGCATCCGTGCGCGGCGCGGTCGAGCAGGGCGAGCACGTGGCGGGCGTTGGCCGCATCCAGATGCCCGGGGCGAACGGCGGCGGAAGCAGGCACATGCAGGACTTCCAATGCCCCGCTTGGGGCGGCGCCTGAATCGTGATTGAAGTCGCTCAGCGCGATTCGGCACCCCAGTTGCGCGGCCCGGGCAACCAGCACGCCCTTGTCGGCAAGGATAACGAGGCGCGCCTGAACCGACGCGCCCGGCAGCGCGAGACAGATATCGGGCCCGATGCCGGCCGGCTCGCCCGACGTTACGGCGATCAGCGGCGGGGCGGTCAGCGGCTTTGCGCCCTCATCCACGGTCTTCCAGCCGGTACTCCACGTAGGCGCGGTCGCGCAGCTGGCGCAGCCATTCCTGATAGGCCTCGTCGCTTTTCTTGTCGCGCAGCGCGCGTTTGGCTTCCAGGCGCTTGCGGTCCTCCGACATGTCGGCCACGCGCCGTTCCAGCACCTGAATGAGGTGCCAGCCGAAGGGGCTGTGCACGGGCTCGCTGACCTGGCCGATTTTCAATTCCTGCATGGCGCGCTCGAATTCGGGCACGGTGTCGCCGGGATAAACCCAGCCCAGGTCGCCGCCGTTGGCCGCCGAACCGTCGTCGGAATTGGTGCGGGCCAGTTCACCGAAATTCACGCCGTTCACGATGCGCTCGCGCAGGTTGGCGAGCTTGCGCCTGGCCTCGGACTCGGACACCAGTTCGTTGGTGCGCAGCAGGATGTGGCGCACGTGCGTCTGTTCCACCATGAAGGGCGCGCCGGCCCCGCGCTGGCCTTCGAGCCGCAGCACGTGGAAGCCCGCCGGGCTGCGCAGCGGCTCGCTGACTTCGCCGGGCTTCATCTTGGACAGGGCGTTCACGAACAGGTCGGGCAACCGGTCGGCGGTGCGCCAGCCGATGTCGCCGCCCGACAGGGCCTCAGGCGCGTCGGAAAAGCTGGCCGAGAGCTGCGCGAAGTCGCCCCCGGCGCGAGCGCGGCGTATGACCTCCTCGGCGCGCGTCCTCTGCCGCTCGATCTGTTCCGGGCTGGCCTGGTCGGGCAGGCGCAGCAGGATGTGCGAAAGGCGGTATTCGTTAGCCGCGCCGCCCGTGGAGGCGTCCTTCTGCTCGGCGAGGAAAACGTCAACCTCGCTTTCTGACACGGTGATGCGGCTGTCCACCTCGCGGTCTCGCAGGCGCTGCAGGATGATCTGGGTGCGCACGTCGTCGCGGAACTGGTTGAAGCCGATGCCGTCGCGCTCCAGCGCCTGGCGGAACTGCGCGAGCGACAGCGAGTTGCTCTCGGCGATGCGCGCGATGGCCTGGTCGAGCTGCAGGTCATCCACCCGCACCCCGTTGTCGCCGGCGAACTGGAGCTGCACCTTTTCCAGGATCATGCGGTCCAGCACCTGCCGCTCCAGGTCGTCATTGCTGGGCAGGGGCGTGTTGCGCGCCTGCAGGTCGCGCTTGACACTTTGCAGGCGGTCGCGCAACTGATACTGGGTGATGATGTCGGAATTGACCACGGCCACGATGCGGTCGACCAGGACGATGCGCGGAGCGGCCGCGGTGTTCTGGGCATGGGCGGGCGCCGCCGCGAGGGAAGCGGCAACCGCGGCGGCAAGTAAAACGGCGGCCGCGAGGCGGGGGGCCAGGGCGTCGAAAACGGTTCGGCGGGCGGTGAGCGGATTGAGCAAGATGGCTAGTTGAAGAAGTCGGTTGTCGAGCTGTCCGAGGTGGGCGACTGGTTGAGGCGCGAATAGCCCGGTATGTTGCGTTTCAGGCTCTCCAGCGGGTTGGACCCCACGCGCGAGAAACCATTCAATTCCAACTGCACGAAAATGCTGTTGGTGGCCTGCTGCGTGGCCACCGCGAAGCGCTGAACGACGAAGCGCAGCACCCAGCAGTCGCCATTGTATTCGAAGCCGCCCAGGCCTTCGATCATGCGCCGGTCGCGGACGGAGTAATTGTAACGGCCCACTCCGTACCATCCGCTCTTGCCCAGCGGCCACTGGCTGGACACGTCCACCTGGTGCACCTGGTCGCGCAGGTAGCGATAGGACATGTTCAGCGTGCTGAAGGCCTCGGGCTGGTAACGGGCGGACACCGTGAGCCGGCTGGCGCTTTGCTGGCGTGGATCGTAGTCGATGGCGGTTTCGCCGGTCCATTTGGGGGCGATGCGGCCGGAAATGGATGCCAGCCAGTCCGAATTCTTGTAGGTGCGCGGCGTGGCGCTGGAATCGAGCACCACTTTCTGGTCGGAGAAATAGTAGCGCTGGCCGATCAGGGCGCGGATGGCCTCCTGCCCGTTGGAGGGCGACAGCAGGCGGGTGGTGGCCGCCAGCGTGAGCTGGTTGGCATCGGCGATGCGGTCGCCCCCGACGAAGGTGTTCTCGGAAAAGATCTGCGCATAGTTGAAGTCCGCCACCGCGGTGTCGAACAGCGGTATCTGGCTCTGGTCCTTGAAGGGCACCTTGAGGTAATAGGCCCGCGGCTCCAGGGTCTGGGTGAAGCTCTGGCCGAAAATCCGCACCGGCCGCTCGAAAATCAGGCCCCCGTCCAGGCTCATGATGGGCAGCATCCTCACCGGCTGGGTGGGCGCGCCCGGCGCGAGCAGGCTGCGGTCGAGCTGGTAGCGCGTGGCATGCCAGCCGACCTTGGGCGTGAAGAAGGCGCCCGCCGTCACCACCGGCAGCGACAGGCTGGGATAGGCCGTGAGGCGGCGCCCGTTCACCAGGGTGGGATGCTCGAAATCCACGTATTCACTGCTGAAGGCGAAATCGAGGCCGCGAAAATCCTGCCGGGCTGCCGAGAGCGTGATCTGCGGCAGCCGTGCGTAGGGCGGCACCACGGGGTTGGACGGGTCCTGCAGGGTCTGGAAGCGCTGCATCCGGGCGCTGGCGGTGTAGGTGCCGGTGTCCCACCAGTTGTTGGCGTAGGAAACGAAGCCCTCGCGCACCAGGTTGGTCTGGGAGGTGAGGTTGATGCGCGTGGACAGGTCGCGGAAATAGGCGTCGTCGCTGACCTTGTTGACGTTGACGTAGCCCGAGAAACGGCCGGCCGTGAACACGTCGTTCAGGGTGAAGGCCGAGCGCTTCTGACCGGTCACGTGGTCGCGCGGCAGGTCCTCGAAGTGCACCTCGCCGTTGGTGTTCCGTTCAAGAAAGCGGAACTGGCCGCTCCATTGCAGGCCGCGCTTCTGCATGTAGCGGCTGGCCAGCGTCAGGTCGCGGTTGGGCGCCAGGTTGAAATAGTAGGGAACGGTGATTTCCGGCCCGCCCTGGCCGGTGCTGCCGATGGACGGCGGCAGGAAGCCGGTCTTGCGCTCGTTGTTCAGCGAGAACGTCATCCAGGGCAGGTACAGGATGGGTGCGTTGTAGAAATAAATGGTCGAATTGGTGGCCGTGCCCACCTCACGGTTGAAATCCAGCCGCAGGTCGCCCACCTTGGCAAACCAGTCGTCGCTGCCGGGCTTGCAGGTGGTGAACGTGGCGTCCTTGAAGTGGAACTTGTCCTCGCCTTCGAAATCCAGTTCGGTGGCCGAGCCGCGCCCGGCCACGGGGGTGGTGGCCTGGCCGCGGTTGCGCGGCGCCAGCGAGTAGTCCGGCTTCTCGAACACGCCGGTGGAGTCGGGTATGCGATAGCGCAGCGACGGCCCCTGGATGACATCGCCCAGGCGCTCGATGCGCACGTTGCCCGTGGCGTCGACCTCATCGGTGTCGGCGCGGTAGTGCAGCCGCTCGCCGCTGATGTTGAGATCGCCCCTTTTGAGCTCCGCCTGGCCCGTGGCCGTCACGTCGCGGTCGGCCACGCCTTCCACCTTGTCGGCGGTGATGCGCGTGGGCTGTTCGCTGTCGCCGCCGCGCTGGGGCAGCTTCAATCCCTGGCCGGGGACGGCGGCGGGGCCGCTGCCCGCGCCGGCATCGTCAGCGACGGCCGCCACCGGGGCAAGAAGCACCATCGCAAGCACCGGCGCTCGCAGTCCTCGCAGCATGTCCATCCATTGATGTATTGAAACCGGGCGCGTTCGCGAGACCGCGGCCCCCTCCCCGCCTCAGTACGCCAGGGCGTGGTCAGAGAGACGGCAAAAACGGGTGGTAAAATCTCATAAATCCCCCGCCAAAGCAAATGCAGTCATCCCGAGTCAGCGATACCAAGCCATTGGAGCGCAGATGAGCCCGCGCGCCGATCGCATGCAGGCCTGGCTCGCCGCCGAGTTGCAGGGCGCGTCCTTCAGTGTCGCGCCGGCCTCGGATGATGCCAGCTTCCGGCGTTATTTCCGCGTCGAGTTCGACGACGGGCGCGACAGCCGCATCGTCATGGACGCGCCGCCCGACAAGGAGGACTGCCGGCCCTTCGTGAAGGTAGCGCGGCTGTTCGCCGCGGCGGGCGTGCACGTGCCGGAGATCATCGCCGAAAACCTGCCGGAAGGTTTCCTGCTGCTGTCGGACCTCGGGCCCAGCACCTACCTTTCGGCGCTCAACGCGCACAACGCCGACACCCTGTACCGCGAGGCCCTCGCCGCGCTCATCGCCATCCAAAAGGCCAGCCGGACCGGCGTTCTGCCCGACTACGACCGCGCCCTGCTCGAGCGCGAGTTGAACCTGTTTCCCGAATGGTACGTGGCGCGCCAGCACGGCGCGCAGCTCGACGCACAACAAGCCGCTACGCTCAAAGCCGCTTTCGGACTGCTGCTCGCGAACAACCTGGCGCAGCCGCGAGTGTACGTGCACCGCGACTACCATTCACGCAACCTGATGGTGTGCAATCCGAATCCCGGCATCCTGGATTTCCAGGACGCGGTGTACGGGCCCATCACCTACGACCTGGTGTCGCTGCTGCGCGATGCCTACATCGCCTGGGAAGAAGACCAGGTGCTGGACTGGTGCATCCGCTATTGGGAGGCGGCGCGCAAGGCGGGGCTGCCGGTTGCGGCTGATTTCGGCGACTTCTACCGCGACTTTGAATGGATGGGAGCGCAGCGGCAGCTCAAGGTGCTGGGCATATTCGCGCGCCTCGCCCATCGCGACGGCAAGGACCGCTATCTCGCCGACCAGCCCCTGGTCATGAAGTACCTGCGCGCCACCTGCGAGCGATATCGCGAGCTTGGGCCGCTGGCGCGGGTGCTGGACAGCATCGAACCCGTCGAGAAGCGGACCGGTTACACCTTCTAGATCATATGAAAGCCATGATCCTCGCCGCAGGTCGTGGTGAACGGATGCGACCGCTGACGGACAAGCTTCCCAAGCCTTTGCTGGAAATGCGCGGCAAGCCGCTCATCCAGTGGACTATTGAAGCATTGGCTCGCGCGGGTATACGGGAACTGGTCATCAACCATGCGCATCTCGGGCATATGATCGAAGCCGCGCTGGGGGACGGATCGCAATTCGGGGTACGCATACGTTATTCCCCGGAAGGCACCGCCCTGGAAACCGCCGGCGGCATTGTTCATGCAATGGACCTGTTGGGGCCCGCACCCTTCGTAGTCGTGAACGGTGATGTGCTGACAGATTTCAATTTCTCAAATTTGACCGCGCGGGATTTGGGCAATGACCTTGCCCATCTGATCCTGGTCCCCAATCCGGAGCACCACCCGCAGGGCGACTTCCTTGTCCAAGATTCGCGCATTCTCCCCAAGGGCACTCCCGGCGGCGACAAGGCTCCCAAATGGACCTTCTCCGGCATTGGTTTGTACGATCCTGCCCTGTTTTTGGGCATTGCCGATGGTTCTAAAGCGCCTTTGGCCCCTTTGCTGTTCGCGGCGGCCGATGCCGGACGCCTGGGCGGCGAGCTTTATTCCGGCTCCTGGCATGACGTGGGCACCCCGCAGCGATATGCCGAATTGAATACTTGATCCCCCGTCCGCCCGGTACCACAATGGCCCTGAAACCCAACTTCCCAAACTGCTATGACTACTTCTTTTGATCCGTCTGTATTTGCGGCAAGGCGTGCGGAACTGGTTCGCCGCATGGGCCGGGGCGTGGCCATTATTCCCACCGCGCCCGAGCGCATGCGCAACCGCGACAGCGACTACCTGTTCCGCTACGACAGCTATTTCTACTACCTGACCGGCTTTCCCGAGCCCGAGGGCGTGCTGGTGCTGGTGGCGGGCGACAAGCCGCGCTCCATCCTGTTCTGCCGCGACAAGGACGCCGAGCGCGAGATCTGGGAAGGGTTCCGCTACGGACCGGAGGCGGCGCGCGAGCGCTTCGGCATGGACGAGGCGAAATCGGTGCGGACGCTGGACGCCGAAGCCGTGAAGCTGCTCGCCGACCAGCCCGTCATCCACTATGCGCCCGGCGCGGACGATGCTTGGGACTCGCGCATCCTCAACTGGCTGAACGCGGTGCGGGCGCAGACCCGCGCCGGCATCGCCGCGCCCACCGCCATCAGCGACGTGCGCACCGCGCTGGACGAAATGCGCGTGCACAAGGACGCGGCCGAGACCGCCACCATGCGCCGCGCCGCCGACATCTCGGCCGCGGCCCACATCCGCGCCATGCGCGCGACCAAGCCGGGGCGCATGGAATACGAGATCGAGGCCGAACTGCTGTACGAGTTCCGCCGCCACGGCTCGCAGTTCCCGGCCTACTGGCCCATCGTGGCCGGCGGCGCCAACGCCTGCGTGCTGCACTACCGCGACAACGACAAGCTGCTGGCCGACGGCGACCTGCTGCTCATCGACGCCGGCTGCGAACTGGACGGCTACGCTTCGGACGTGACCCGCACCTTTCCGGTGAACGGCAAGTTCAGCGCCGAGCAGCGCGAAATCTACGAACTGGTGCTGGCCGCTCAGGTCGCTTCCATCGAGGCCACGCGTCCGGGCGTGTCCTGGGACGAGCCGCACCAGGCGGCCATCCGCACGCTCACCCAGGGCTTCATCGACCTGGGCTTGTGCAAGGGCACGGTGGACTCGGTGGTGGAAAGCGGCGATTTCCGGCGCTTCTACATGCACCGCACCGGGCACTGGCTGGGCCTGGACGTGCACGACGCCGGCGAGTACAAGAAGGACGGCGACTGGCGCCCGCTCGAGGAAGGCATGATGCTCACCGTCGAGCCGGGCTGCTACATCCGCCCCGCCGACGACATCCCGAAGAACTTCTGGAACATCGGCGTGCGCATCGAGGATGACGCGCTGGTGACGGCCAAGGGCTGCGACATCATCACCCACGCCACGCCCAAGTCGGTTCGCGACATCGAGGCCCTGGTCGGTCAGGGCTGATCCCCGGGCGTCCTGGTGGGCTGAATGGAACAGGCCGACATCGTCATCGCGGGCGGCGGCCCGGTCGGCGTCACGCTGGCGCATGCGCTGGCGCCCTTGGCTGCAATGGGTGCAAAGGGCCGCTCGGTGCTCCACATCGTGGATGCCCAGGATGCGCAGGCCCGCGACGAGCGCCCCATATCGCTGTCCTGGGGCAGCCGCCTGCTGCTCGAGCGCCTGGGCCTGTGGGAGGCGCTGCCTGCCACGCCCATCGAGCGCATTCACGTCTCGCAGCAAAAGCATTTCGGCCGCACGCTGATTTCCGCGGCCGATCATGGCGTCGCCGCGCTGGGCTACGTGGTGAGCTTTGCCGACCTGTGCTCCAAGCTGCCCGAGGCCGCGGCCATTCCGCGCCTGCAGGGTCGCCTCGCCGCGTACGACAAGCGCGACCAGCGCATGCTGTGCGAGGTCACGCCCGCTGCCGGCGAGTCAGGCGCCGCCACGCAAGTGAGCGCGCGCCTTCTCGTCCTGGCCGACGGCGGGGCGCAGGGGCACGATCACATCAAAGACTACGGCCAGAGCGCCGTGGTCTGCACGCTGCGCGCCGACCGGCGCGAAGCAGGCACGGCCTGGGAACGCTTCACACCGGAAGGGCCGCTGGCGCTGCTGCCGTTCCGCGATCAACTGGCGCTGGTATGGTCCTCGCGCCGCGACCACGCACAGGATGTGCTTGGCCTGGACGACCAGGCCTTTCTCGCGCGGCTGCAGCAGGCTTTTGGCCAGCGCGTGGGGGCGTTCTCACACCCCGGCCCGCGGCGCGTGTTTCCGCTGTCGCTGCGCTGGCGCAATCGCGTGGCGGAGGCGGGGCTGGTCGCCATCGGCAATGCCGCGCAAAGCCTGCATCCCGTGGCGGGGCAAGGCCTGAACCTGGGGTTGCGCGATGCCTGGGAACTGGCCGAGTTGTTGCTGGGCGGAGAAATGGAACCTGATTCGGCCCGTCTCGCTGAACGCTATGCCGCCCGGCGTCGCCTGGACCGCATGACCATGACGCGCATCACCGACGGCATGATCGCGGCCTTCGGCCTCGACTGGCCGCTGGCCGCCGCGGCGCGTGGCACGGCGCTTGCGCTGCTGGACGCCTTCGCGCCGGCGCGCCGGCTGTTATCGCGGCGCATGATGTTCGGTGCGCGCGGCTTTCCCTGATCGGCGGCGAGCCCCAAGCAATTTCAGAATCATGCCGCCGCTTTTTCAACAGCGGCATGAGCATCCCGGCAACTGCCGGGCCAACGCCTCGCGCGTAGCACCGCACCTCATACGCGTCAAGATTGTCGGTCACATGCACGCTTAAAAAAATCGCACGCAAAGCTTTTTCCACGCGGTGATTGGATGTAGAATTGCTTCCCCTTCCCGCTCCCGCACGTTACATGCAAATCGGCACGCACGTGTTGCGCAACAATCTGTTCGTCGCGCCGATGGCCGGAGTCACCGACCGCCCCTTCCGCCAGTTGTGCAAGCAATTCGGCGCCGGGCTCGCGGTTTCCGAAATGGTCGCGTCCAACTCGCTGCTGTGGGGCAGCGAGAAGACCCTGCGCCGCGCCAACCATGAAGGCGAGGTCTCGCCCATCTCGGTGCAGATCGCCGGCGCCGATCCGGCCATGATGGCCGACGCGGCGCGCTTCAACGTCGACAAGGGCGCGCAGATCATCGACATCAACATGGGCTGTCCGGCCAAGAAGGTGTGCAACGCCATGGCAGGCTCGTCGCTGCTGCGCGACGAGCCCCTGGTGGGCCGCATCCTCGAGGCCGTGGTGAAGGCCGTGGACGTGCCCGTGACGCTGAAGTTCCGCACCGGCTGGGACAAGGCCAACCGCAACGCCGTGACCGTGGCGAAAATCGCCGCGGACGCGGGCATCCAGCTCCTGTCCATTCACGGGCGCACGCGCGCCTGCGGCTACTCGGGCGATGCCGAATACGACACCATACGCGAGGTCAAATCGCGCACCCGCCTGCCGGTCATCGCCAATGGCGACATCACCACGCCGGAGAAGGCCCGCGACGTGCTCGCGCACACCGGCGCCGACGGCCTGATGATCGGCCGCGCCGCCCAGGGGCGGCCGTGGATTTTCCGCGAGATCGAGCACTTCCTCGCCACGGGCGAGAAGCTGCCCGATCCGCTGGTGTCGGAAATCCACGCCGTGCTCATCGCCCACCTGCACGACCTGCACGCCTTTTACGGCGCCGACCGCGGCGTGCGCGTGGCGCGCAAGCACATCTCCTGGTACACCAAGGGGCTGGCCGGCTCGGCCAGTTTCCGCCACAGAATGAACACGCTGGACAGTTGCGAGACCCAGATCGAGGCGGTGAACCGCTTTTTCGCGGAGCTCGCGGCGCGCGACCGGCGGCTGCACTACAGTGAGGAGACGCAGATGGAGTTGGCGGCATGAGCGCGAGACAACATACGAATGAAATCGCCGATTGCGTGAAGCGCTCGCTGGAGAAGTATTTCAAGGACCTCGACGGCGAAAAGCCGCGTTCCGTGTACGACATGGTCATCCGCAACGTCGAGCGTCCGCTGCTCGAGGTCATCCTCGACCAGGCCGAGGGCAACCAGACCATCGCGGCCGAAATGCTGGGCATCAACCGCAACACCCTGCGCAAGAAAATGGTGTCGCTGAAGATCAAGTTGTAATTGGCTGGACCCTTCGAGGGAGCCGGGCGTTCTCGGGTATGCTCAGGTTTTAGCCCCCGTTTTTAGCCCCCGCGGCGCCACCTTAAGTACCCACCCATGAACCCACAGTGCGCCAGGCGCTGATCAGCGTCTCCGACAAGGCCGGCCTGCTGGAACTCGCCCAGGGCCTCGCCAAGCTCAAGGTCAAAATCCTGTCCACCGGCGGCACCGCCAAGCTGCTGTCCGACAACGGCATCGCCGTCACCGAAGTGGCCCAGCACACCGGCTTTCCGGAAATGCTGGACGGGCGGGTCAAGACGCTGCATCCGAAGATTCACGGCGGCCTGCTGGCGCGGCGCGACATGGCCGAGCACATGCACGCCATCGACGCCCACGGCATATCGGCCATCGACCTGCTGGTGGTCAACCTCTATCCCTTCGAAGCCACGGTGGCCAAGCCCGGCTGCACGCTGGAAGACGCCATCGAGAACATCGACATCGGCGGCCCCGCCATGGTGCGCTCGGCCGCCAAGAACTGGAAGGGCGTGGCGGTGCTGACCGACCCGTCGCAATACGCCGGGGTGCTGGCCGAGATCGGGCGCGACGGCGCGGTGAGCGAGGCCACGCGCTTCGCCCTGGCGGTGGCTGCATTCAACCGCATTGCCGACTACGACGGCGCCATCAGCGACTACCTGTCGTCGCTCAAGCCCGACGGCAAGCGCGATGAATTCCCCGGCCAGTCCAACGGCCGCTTCGTCAAGCTGCAGGACCTGCGCTACGGCGAGAACCCGCACCAGAGCGCCGCCTTCTACCGCGACCTGCACCCGGCGCCCGGCACATTGGCCATGGCGCGGCAGATGCAGGGCAAGGAACTGTCCTACAACAACATCGCCGATGCCGACGCGGCCTGGGAATGCGTGAAGAGCTTCGATGCCTCACCCGGCGTGGCCTGCGTCATCGTCAAGCACGCCAATCCCTGCGGCGTGGGCCTGGGAGCGACCGCGGCCGAGGCCTACACGAAGGCCTTCCAGACCGATCCCACTTCGGCCTTCGGCGGCATCATCGCCTTCAACCGCCCGCTGGACGGAGCGGCGGCCGAGCAGGTGGCCAAGCAGTTTGCCGAAGTCATCATCGCGCCCAAAATCGAACCGGCCGCGGCCAAGGAGTTTTCCGCCAAGAACAACCTGCGCGTGCTGGAAATCCCGCCAGGGCCCGACGGCAAGAACGGCCGCAACAGCCATGACGTGAAGCGCGTGGGCTCGGGCCTGCTCATCCAGACCGCTGACAACCACGAGATCGCCTACGCGGCCGAACTCAAGGTGGTGACCAAGAAAAAACCCAGTGACGCGCAGATGAACGACCTGCTGTTCGCCTGGCGCGTGGCCAAGTACGTGAAGTCCAACGCCATCGTGTTCTGCGGCAACGGCCAGACCCTGGGCGTGGGCGCGGGCCAGATGAGCCGGGTGGACAGCGCCCGCATCGCCGCCATCAAGGCGCAGAACGCCGGGCTGTCGCTCAAGGGATCGGTGGTGGCATCGGATGCCTTCTTCCCCTTCCGCGACGGCCTGGACGTGGTCATCGACGCCGGCGCGGCGGCGGTGATCCAGCCCGGCGGCAGCGTGCGCGACGACGAGGTCATCGGCGCGGCCGACGAGCGCGGCGTGGCCATGGTGTTCACCGGCGTGCGCCACTTCAGGCATTAGGCAAGTTCCAGCATGAAGCTACTGGTGATCGGCTCGGGCGGGCGCGAACACGCCATTGCCTGGCGGTTGACCGCCAACGAGCGCGTGCAGAAAGTCTACGTCGCCCCCGGCAATGCCGGCACCGCGCTGGAGCCGGGACTGGAGAACGTGGACATCAGCGGCGTGGAGGCGCTGGTGGCGTTCGCCGAGCGCGAAAACATCCACCTCACGGTGGTGGGGCCGGAAGCGCCGCTGGCCGAGGGCGTGGTGGACGCCTTCCGCGCCAGGGGACTGCGCATATTCGGGCCCACGCGCGCCTGCGCCCAGCTTGAAGCCTCCAAGGAATTCGCCAAGCTGTTCATGCAGCGCCACGGCATTCCCACCGCGGCGTTCGGCAGCTTCACGGACGCCGCCGCGGCGCATGCCTATATCGACAAACAGGGCGCGCCCATCGTGGTCAAGGCCGACGGCCTGGCCGCCGGCAAGGGCGTGGTGGTGGCCGCCACCCTCGAGGAAGCGCACGCGGCGGTGGACCGCTTCATGGTGGACCACACCATGGGCACGGCCGGCAACCGCGTGGTGGTGGAGGAGTTTCTGGCCGGCGAAGAGGCCAGCTTTATCGTCATGGCCGACGGCCGCAACGTGCTGTCGCTGGCCACCAGCCAGGACCACAAGCGCCTCAAGGACGGCGACCAGGGCCCCAACACCGGCGGCATGGGCGCCTACTCGCCCGCGCCCGTGGTGACGCCCAAGCTGCACGCGCGCGTGGTGCGCGAAGTCATCCAGCCGGTGATCGCCGGCATGGCGGCCGAGGGGCATGCCTACTCCGGCTTCCTGTACGCCGGCCTGATGATCGACGCGGCGGGCAACCCCAAGGTGCTGGAGTTCAACTGCCGACTGGGCGACCCCGAGACCCAGCCCATACTCATGCGCCTGAAAAGCGACCTGTATGAGCTGATCGAAGCGGCCGTGGACGGCAAGCTCGACTCGGCCGAGGCCGACTGGGACCGCCGTGCCGCGCTCGGCGTGGTGCTGGCCGCGCACGGCTATCCCGACTCCCCGCGCAAGGGCGACGCCATCGGCGGCCTGCCCGCGCCCACCGAGGACTGCAAGGTGTTCCACGCCGGCACGACGCTGTCGGGCAAGCAGCCCGTAACCTCGGGCGGGCGCGTGCTGTGCGTCACCGCGCTCGGGGATTCCATCAAGATGGCGCAGCGCCGCGCCTATCAGGCCGTGGACGGCATCAGCTTCGATGGCATGCAATACCGCCGCGACATCGGCCACCGCGCCATTCCCGCGACCCAGACGCGCAAAACCTGAAGCCTTCATGGCGAACCAGCCGATCGCGGCGGACGTCGCTGAATACCTCTCCGACCTGCAGGCACGCATCGTCGCGGCGCTGGAGCAAATGGACGGCGGCGTCTTCCAGCAGGATGCCTGGCAGCGCGGCGAAGGCAGCACTCTGGGCGGAGGCGGCGTAACGCGCATCATCGAGGATGGCGGCGTGTTCGAGCGCGGCGGCGTGGGTTTTTCGCACGTGCGCGGCAATGCCCTGCCGCCCTCGGCCACCGCGGCCCGCCCCGAACTGGCAGGCCGCGGCTTCGAAGCCCTGGGCGTGTCGCTGGTGCTGCACCCGCGCAATCCCTACGTGCCCACGGTGCACATGAACGTGCGCTGTTTCATGGCGCTGGACAAGGATTCAGGCAAGCCGCCGGTGTGGTGGTTCGGCGGCGGCATGGACCTGACGCCGTACTATGGGTTTGAAGAGGATTGCCGGCATTTTCACGCGCAGTGCAAGGGCGCTTTGGAGCCGTTCGGCGCCGACCTGTACCCCCGCTTCAAACGCTGGTGCGACGAGTACTTCTTTCTCAAGCATCGCAACGAGCCGCGCGGTATCGGCGGGATTTTCTTTGATGATCTGGCCAAACCGGATTTCGACACCTGTTTCCGGCTGATGCAGAGCGTGGGCGACCACTTTCTCCCTGCCTATTTGGCCATCGCCGAGCGCAGGCGGACCACGACCTATGGCGAGCGGGAACGGGACTTTCAGGCTTACCGGCGCGGGCGCTACGTGGAATTCAACCTCGTCTGGGACAGGGGCACGCTGTTCGGGCTGCAATCGGGCGGCCGCACCGAGTCCATCCTCATGTCGCTGCCGCCGGTGGTGAAGTGGCGCTACAACTGGAAACCGGCCGAGGGGTCGCCCGAGTCCGAACTGTATGAGCGATTCCTCAAGCCACGCGACTGGGTATAAAAGGGTGCTGTCATTCTGGCGAATGCGGGAAACCAGGATCTGCGCTGTCCTCACTATAACCGCGCAGTAATTCCATCAGCGCCTCAGTGTTCTGTCCGCGCCGATTAATGCCGACGAGGTCCGAGAACCGGCCGTGAGGTGTCTCGACTCTGTTTTGATCCGCCCTGCGGACGCGCACCGAGCCGTCATCCACAAGTTCGAATGCCACTGAATCACCAACGCTCAAGCCCAGGTAATCGCGAATGACCTTCGGAAGCGCGATCTGATTTTCTTCAGTCAAGATCACCTTCATCAAGATCAAATCTCCGCCGCCAGCCCGGGGTCCGCCCCGGCACGGTAATGCCGGTTGGCGTCATGCGGACGCCCAATGCGGTCGAACAATTGCGCCAGCACGATGTGCGCGGCGCGTGTGGGGCGCACCGCCAGGCTGGCTTCCAGGTAGCTCTGCGCCTTGCCCCACAGCTCGCGCTGCACGCACAGCCGCCCCAGGGTGAGCAGCAGCACGCCGTCGCGCGGGCGCTCTTTCAGCCAGGCCTCGGCCTTTTCCAGCCGCGCCAGGGCATCATCGTCCTGGCATTCGCTGTACAGGTACACCAGCGGGGCCGACCAGTTGAGGGCGATGGCGTCCTCGATGATGCGGTGCGCGCTGCGGCAGTCGCCGAGCTGCATGAAGGCCTTGGCGGCGGCCTCGGCGAGCTGCGGCCTGGAGCGCTCGCGCTCGGGGATATCGGCCCAGTAGGCCGTCAGCGCAGCGGGATCGTTGGTTTTCTTTTTCAGCAGCGCCAACTGCGCCGCCAGGATGACGCTTTCGGTGGCCTCCGAGGGAAGGCCCGAGCGCTTTTCCAGCAGCCGGGCGAGGCGCACCACCTCTTCCCAGTGTCCAAGGCCCTGCTCCGAGCGCAACAGCATTTGCAGCGTGGCGATGTGCTTGGCGCCCGAGTCGTGCAGGTCGCGCAGCACCGCGCTGGCGTGGTCGAAGTCGCGCCCCTCCACCAGCAGTTCGCCGCGGGTGGCGAGCGAGGCTTGCCGCCATTCCCGGCCGGCCTGGTCGGCGCGCGACAGCCACAGGTCGCGGCGCTCGCGGTCGCGCACGCGCTGGGCGGCGCGCGCGGCGATCAGGCTGGTCGCCGCGGGCGAGGCGCCCAGGTCCCACGCGGCGGCGGCCAGCTTCTCTGCGCGGCTGAAGCGTCCTTCGAACCACGCCTGCAGCGCGCCGAGCAGCGCACCCTGTGCTTTTTCCTGCTTCTGGCGGGCACGGAAGCGCCGCACGTACGCGGGCAGGCGCGCGGTGTGCACGGCCAGCCGCACCAGTCCATAGGCGATGAAAAAGCCGGCGAACAGCATGATCACCGCCAGGCCGATGGAAAAGTCGATGCGGTAAGGCGGCAGTACCAGCAGCACGTAGCCGTCGCCCGGCCGGAATGCCAGCGACACGGCCACGGCCAGGGCGAACGCCCCCAGCACCCAGAACAGCCCCCTCATGGCGCGGGCGCCTCTGCCTTACCCGGAGCAACCGGCCTCATGGCGGCCCCGCTCATTTGGCCGGATGTCATCGTGGCTTGTCCCGAACGATCTTGTAGTTGCGCACGGCGTTCAGGCTGTCGGCAATGCTGGGCGTCTGCACCTGCAGGTTGGCCGCGGAGAATTGCGCCAACGCCGCCTGCAGCGTCTGGACCGGCTTGCTGCGCGTGTCGAACCAGCGCGCCACCCAGGCCGAGGCCACGCGGACGTCCTCGCGGAAAGTGGCTTGATCGCGCGCCAGCAGCGCCAGCCGCGCCGACAACAGCCGCAGGCGCAGGTTCTCGCGCAGAAAGTAGGCCTGCCCCGGCGCGAGCAGGCTGGGATCGTTCTTGTCCATGACCTGGATGCGCACCAGCGAACGCAGCTCCGACCATACTTCGCCGCCGAAGCGGCCCCAGAAGCCCGGGGATTCGGGGGCGGGCCGCTTGTCCGCCGTGTCACGGCCCACGGCCGCCCGGGCCTCGGCCGACAGCGGCAGGTTGTCCACGTCCGCCATCAGCTGGTCGATCCTCACGCTCATGCCGGCCATGTCGAGGTTGGGCATGGCCTTGAGCCGGTCGATGTCGCGCGCCAATATCTTGCGCAGCGGGATGAACTGGGGCCGGTCGGAGCGGGCAAGCTGGGCATCGGCGGCCTGGAGCGCCATGAGCCCGGCCTGCACGTTGCCGGCCAGTTGCAGTTGCTGCGCGCCCACCGTCAGAATCTGCTCGATCTCGGCCAGCACCGACTCGTCGCGGTTGCGCGCCAGCTCCTGGTAAAGGGCCTCCAGCGCCACCTGCTGGTTCTGCGACTCGGCCAGCTTGGCCTCCAACTGCGCCAGCCGCGCCTGCGACTCGCGCACCGTCTCCTGGGTCTGGCGCGCCACCAGCCGCGCATCGCGGCTGTCGGCATCGCTGTCGTGCAGGCGCTGCGCCAGTTCCTGGCGCAGCGCGGCCATCTGCACGGTGCTGGAATACCACTGCCAGGCTGCGAGCAGCGCGAGCAGCACCACAGCAATAACCCAGGGGTTACGCAGTTGCTTCCGCCAGGTGCGCTCCCCAACCTCTCCGGCAGAGGGCTTGGCTTGGGAGGCAGGACGGCCGAGCTCGGACCAGGACGTCTCGGTTTGAACTTCTGCGCCCGGACCGGTGGCGGGATCTTGTTGATGCTCGCTCATAAGCCGATTTTATAGGGGAACGACCGACAGTTCCTTTTTTCGGGACAGCTTTTGATCCTGAGTCATCCGATCCGTGCGGCCGTAGGCCAAATTCAATTCCTTAAATTTGACCGAGCTGGTGCTGAAAAAACGCCTTGAGCGCCGAAATCATCGACTCGTCGCCTGGCTCGCACTCGATGACCCGGCTGAAACCCTGTTGTGTTGCGACCGCTGCTATGCGGCCATGAGCAGCGAACAGGGGTGTTGCCCCAATGGTGTTCTCATCGCCGGGAAAAATCTTCAGCAGGTTGACCAGGGCCGCTCGCGAGGTGATGCAGACGGCGTGCACGCCTCCGCTGCGCCAGCGCTCGGCCATGGCCCGAACGGCGGACTCGGGGATGTCAGGCTGGGCGCGGCGATAGCACTCGGCGTAGTCCACACCAGCGCCGCGTTCTCTTAGCGTATTGCCCAGCCATTCCCGGCCGCCTTCTCCGCGCACGATGAGCAAGCGCAGTCCAGCCACGGACTGAAGTCGCGGCAGCGCGGCCAGGGCTTCACTGTCCGCGCCCTGGGCGGGCACGATGACGCCGGTGACGCCGCGCGCTTGCAAGGCGCGTGCCGTTCCCGTGCCGACCGCGGCCACCGGCAGCGCGGCCGGCCACGGCTTGTCCATCAGGTCGAATGCCGCCTTGACCGATGTGGGGCTCACGAACACGGCGAGGTCATAGACGGACAGGCCGGTTGGCGACAGCACTGCAGCGGCTTTGGCTGCATCGCGCGGCGGAAGGATGGCGAGGGTGGGGAAGCGCAGCGCCTCGCCGCCCGCGGTTTCGATGAGCGCGCACAGGCGTGCGGCCTGCGCCTCGGGACGGGTCACCAGGATGGCGCGGCCTGCGAGCGGCTGGTGCATGCCCGCGTTCAAGTGAGCGCGGAGATGATGGCGTCGGCGCCCGCTTTTTTCAGGCGGGCGGCGAGCTCGGCGCCCAGGCGCTCGGGAGCGTCCACACCGGCCAGCGGCGCGTGCAGCTCGTCACGAATCACGCTGCGTCCGTCGGGCGAGGCCACCAGCGCTCGAAGCCACAGGCCGCGGCCCGCGGGCGTGTCTTCAGGCACCGCGTACGCCGCCAGCGGCAACTGGCAACTGCCGGACAGGGCGCGCGACAGGGCGCGCTCGGCGCGCACGCAGGCCGCGCTTTCGGGGTGGAGCAGGGGCGCGAGCCATTGCGCGAGGTCGGGGCGGCCGGCGCGGATTTCGATGGCCAGCGCGCCTTGGCCGGGCGCGGGCAGGCTGTCCGCGGGCTCGAGATAGGAGCGGATGCGGTCCGCCAGGCCCAGGCGCTTGAGGCCGGCGGCCGCCAGCACGATGGCGTCGTACTGGCCGTCATCGAGCTTGCGCAGCCGCGTGTCAAGGTTGCCGCGCAGCGGCTCGATGCGCAGGTCGGGCCGCAGGTCGCGCAGCAGCACCACGCGGCGCAGGCTGGAGGTGCCGACGACAGCACCCTGGGGCAAGGCGTCCAGGCTGGCGTAGCGGTTGGAGACGAAGGCA
>DATNCF010000322.1:0-2991 GCA_035571675.1 Burkholderiales bacterium
TGGGCTCATCCGGAAGGCCGCCATGACCGCAACAACCCTTTACGACAAGCTCTGGAACAGCCACGTCGCCCACGTCGAGGACGACGGCACCGCCGCGCTGTACATCGACCGCCACCTCGTGCACGAGGTCACCAGCCCGCAGGCCTTCGAGGGGCTGCGCCTGGCCGGCCGCAAGCCCTGGCGCATCGACTCAGTGGTGGCCACGGCCGACCACAACACCCCTACCGACCATTGGGAAGAGGGCATCAAGGACCCCATCTCGCGCCTGCAGGTCGAAACCCTGGACGCCAACATCCGCGCCTTCGGAGCCAAGGCCTATTTCCCGTTCAAGGACGCGCGCCAGGGCATCGTGCACGTCATCGGGCCGGAGAACGGCGCCACGCTGCCCGGTATGACCGTGGTGTGCGGCGATTCGCACACCAGCACGCACGGCGCCTTCGGCTGCCTGGCGCATGGCATCGGCACCTCCGAAGTCGAGCACGTGCTCGCCACCCAGACGCTGCTCACCAAGAAAATGAAGAACATGCTGGTGCGCATCGACGGCCCCTTGCCGGTGGGCTGCACGGCCAAGGACATGGCGCTGGCGGTGATCGGCAAGATCGGCACCGCGGGCGGCACGGGCTACGCGGTTGAGTTCGGCGGCAGCACGGTGCACGCGCTGTCCATGGAAGGCCGCATGACCATTTGCAACATGGCCATCGAGGCCGGCGCGCGCGCCGGGATGGTGAGCGTGGACGAGACCACCATCGCCTACCTCAAGGGCCGGCCGTTCTCGCCCAAGGGCGAGTTGTGGGACCGCGCCGTGGCTCACTGGCGCACCCTGGTGAGCGATGCCGACGCCAGGTTCGATCGCGTGGTGACCATCGACGCCAGGGAGATCCGTCCCCAGGTGACCTGGGGAACGTCGCCTGAAATGGTGGTGACGGTGGAGGACCGCGTCCCCGATCCGGACAAGGAAAAGGACGCCGTCAAGCGCGAGGGCATGGAACGCGCGCTGGTGTACATGGGCCTCAAGCCCAACACCGCCATCACCGACATCCACCTGGACAAAGTGTTCATCGGCTCCTGCACCAACTCGCGCATTGAAGACCTGCGCGCCGCCGCCGCGGTGGTCAAGGGCAAGCGCAAGGCGGGCAACGTCAAGCTGGCGCTGGTGGTGCCGGGCTCGGGCCTGGTCAAGGCCCAGGCCGAGAAGGAAGGCCTGGACCGCGTGTTCACCGACGCCGGTTTCGAGTGGCGCGAGCCGGGCTGCTCCATGTGCCTGGCCATGAACGCGGATCGTCTCGAACCGGGTGAGCGCTGCGCATCGACCTCGAACAGGAATTTTGAGGGAAGGCAAGGCGCGGGCGGCCGCACGCACCTCGTCAGCCCGGCGATGGCCGCGGCGGCGGCGATAGCCGGTCATTTCGTTGACGTGCGCCGCTGGAGCTGAGCATGGACAAATTCACCGTACACCGGGGTTTCGTCGCTCCGCTCGACCGCGCCAATGTCGACACCGACGCCATCATCCCCAAGCAGTTCCTGAAGTCCATCAAGCGCTCGGGCTTCGGGCCCAATTTGTTCGACGCCTGGCGCTACCTGGACGAAGGCCAGCCCGACAAGCCCAACGAGGGCCGGCCGCTGAATCCGGACTTCGTGCTCAACAAGCCGCAGTACAAAGGGGCGACCATCCTGCTGGCGCGCGAGAACTTCGGCTGCGGCAGCTCACGCGAGCACGCGCCCTGGGCGCTGGAGGATTTCGGCTTCCGCGCCATCATCGCGCCGTCCTACGCGGACATTTTCTTCAACAATTGCTACAAGAACGGCCTGCTGCCCATCGTGCTGCAGCCCTCCGAGGTCGACCGGCTGTTCCACGATGCCGTGGCCTTTCCGGGCTTCCAGTTGGTGATCGACCTGGGCGAGCAGCGGGTATCCACCACCGATGGGTCAGCGAACTTTAAGTTCGACATCGACGCCTTTCGCAAGTACTGTCTGCTGAACGGCCTGGACGATATCGGGCTGACGCTGCGCCATGCCGACAAGATCAAGGCATTCGAAGACAGGCATCGGCGCGAGCAGCCCTGGCTGTTCTAGCCGTCATTCGCGCGCAAGCGGGAATCCAGCCGCTGGTTGAATCCCTGGATTCCCGCTTGCGCGCGAATGACGAGAGAAAAGAAAGAGCGACTATGAAAATCGCAGTCCTTCCCGGCGACGGCATCGGGCCGGAGATCATCGAACAGGCGCTGCGCGTGCTGAAGGCGCTGGACCTGAAGCTGGACATCGAGCGGCAGCCCGTGGGAGGTGCGGCCTACGACGCGGCGGGCGATCCGCTGCCGCCGGCGACGCTGGCGGCCGCCAAGAACGCCGACGCCATCCTGTTCGGCTCGGTGGGCGGCCCGCAGTACGACACCCTGCCGCGGCCCAAACGCCCCGAGCAGGCCATCCTCGGGTTGCGCAAGGAACTGGGCCTGTTCTCCAACCTGCGCCCGGCGGTGGTGTATCCCGAACTGGCCGACGCCTCCACCATCAAGCCCGAAGTGGTGGCGGGCCTCGACATCCTCATCCTGCGCGAGCTCACCGGCGACATCTATTTCGGCCAGCCGCGAGGCGTGCGCAACACCGCCTCGGGCGAGCGCGAAGGCTTCGACACCATGCACTACAGCGAGTCGGAAATCCGCCGCATCGCGCGCTCGGGCTTCAACGCCGCCATGAAGCGCAACAAGAAGCTGTGCTCGGTGGACAAGGCCAACGTGCTCGAGACTTCGCAGGTGTGGCGCGACACCGTCACCGAGGTGGCCAGGGAGTTCCCCCAGGTGCAGTTGTCGCACATGTACGTGGACAACGCAGCCATGCAATTGGTGCGCAACCCAAAGCAGTTCGACGTGATTGTCACCGGCAATTTATTCGGGGACATTCTTTCAGACGAAGCGTCCATGCTGACCGGATCGATCGGGATGCTGCCGTCGGCGTCATTGGACGAGAGGAACAAGGGGCTGTACGAGCCCATCCATG
>DATNCF010000323.1:0-12008 GCA_035571675.1 Burkholderiales bacterium
GTGGGAATCGCTGAACAAGAAGATCTACGAGTACCTGCAATCGGTCACCCTGCAGGACCTCGTGACCAAGCAGCAGGCGCGCGAGCAGCAGAAGGTCATCATGCAGGACAAGCGCCAGGGCAGTTCGGGTGACGGCGGCAACAAGCAGGAAGCCGTGCCGGCCGTCTGATGGCGGGTGTGGACAGGAAAGGACGATGAAGCTTCCCATTTATCTGGACTATTCGGCGACCACGCCGGTTGATCCGCGCGTGGCGCAGAAAATGATCCCGTACCTCACGGAGCATTTCGGCAACGCCGCGTCGCGCTCGCATGCCTACGGCTGGGAGAGCGAAAAGGCGGTGGAGGAGGCGCGCGGACACGTGGCGGCGCTGATCAACGCCGACCCGCGCGAGATCATCTGGACTTCGGGCGCCACCGAGGGCAACAACCTCGCCATCAAGGGTGCCGCGCAGTTCTACAAGACCAAGGGCAAGCACATCATCACCCAGAAGACCGAGCACAAGGCCGTGCTCGACACCTGCCGCGAGCTGGAGCGCCAGGGCTTCGAGGTGACCTATCTCGATCCCGAGACCAGCGGCCTGGTGGACGTGGAGAAGTTCCAGGCCGCCATTCGGCCCGACACCATCCTCGCCTCCATCATGATGGTGAACAACGAGATCGGCGTGATCCAGCCCATCGAGGAACTGGGCGAAATCTGCCGCGCCAAGGGCATCATCTTCCACGTCGACGCGGTGCAGGCGGCGGGCAAGGTCGAGATCGACATGGCCATGCTCAAGGTGGACCTGCTCACCATGTCGGCCCACAAGATGTACGGGCCCAAGGGCATCGGCGCGCTGTACGTGCGCCGCAAGCCGCGGGTGCGTATCGAGGCGCAGATCCACGGCGGCGGCCACGAGCGGGGCTTTCGCTCGGGCACGTTGCCCACGCACCAGATCGTGGGCTTCGGCGAGGCCGCGCGCATCGCCAAGCTCGAAATGCCGGCCGACAACGAGCGCATCCGCATGCTGCGCGACAGGCTGTGGGCGGGTATTTCCGAAATGGAGGAAGTGCACCTCAACGGCGACCTGGAGCGGCGCATTCCCGGCAACCTCAACGTGAGTTTCAACTTCGTCGAAGGCGAGTCGCTGATCATGGCCATCAAGGACATCGCGGTGTCCTCGGGCTCGGCCTGCACCTCGGCGTCGCTGGAGCCCTCGTACGTGCTGCGCGCCCTGGGGCGCTCGGACGAGCTGGCGCACAGTTCCATCCGCTTCACCCTGGGCAAGTACACCACCGAGGCGGAAATCGACTACGCCATCGACCTGCTCAAGCGCAAGATCGGCAAGCTGCGCGAGCTGTCTCCGCTGTGGGAAATGTATAAAGACGGCGTTGATCTCAACACCGTGCAGTGGGCTGCACACTAAGGGCGGCCCGGAAAGTCTTGGAGGATGTATGGCTTATAGCGACAAAGTAATCGACCACTACGAGAATCCGCGCAACGTCGGCTCGTTCGAAAAGGGCGACGACAGCGTGGGCACCGGCATGGTGGGCGCGCCGGCCTGCGGCGACGTCATGAAGCTGCAGATCAAGGTCAACGAGCAGGGCATCATTGAGGACGCCCGCTTCAAGACCTATGGCTGCGGCTCGGCCATCGCCTCGTCCTCCCTGGTCACCGAGTGGGTGAAGGGCAAGAGCATCGACGAGGCCGCCACGATCAAGAACACCCAGATCGCCGAGGAACTGGCCCTGCCGCCGGTGAAGATCCACTGCTCCATCCTGGCCGAGGACGCCATCAAGGCGGCGATCGAGGACTACCGGAAAAAGCACGGGCTTGAAAAAGCCGGGCAATCTGCCGAGACGGCGCAGCCCCAGGCTCGCGCCGCCGCCTGACACCATGGCGATTACGCTGACCGAACGCGCCGCCACGCACGTTCAGAAATTCATGGCCAAGCGCGGCAAGGGCGTTGGCTTGCGCCTGGGTGTGCGAACCACGGGCTGCTCGGGTCTGGCCTACAAGCTGGAATACGCCGACGCGGCCAATGCCGAAGATCATCAGTTCGAGAGCCACGGCGTTAAGGTGCTGGTCGATCCCAAGAGCCTGCCTTACATCGATGGAACCGAACTGGACTTTGCCAAGGAAGGGCTGAACGAAGGCTTCAAGTTCGCCAATCCGAATGTGAAAGACGAATGCGGCTGTGGGGAAAGTTTCAACGTGTAGGGTTTTCCGTAGCAGACCTTCGGAAGGGCCGGTGGCCCTTTTTTGTTATCCATAAATAGGTTTTCCCCTCTCCCTCGGTCCCTCTCCCCTAGGGAGAGGGATGCAGAACCCCTCCGTTCCAACATGGCAACGACGATTGATCTCACTCAGAACCACTTCGAGCTGTTCGGCTTGCCGAAGAGTTTTGCGGTGGACGCGGCGCGGTTGGACCGCCGCTACCTGGAACTGCAGCGTGAGGTGCATCCGGATCGCTTCGCGACGGCTCCAGATAGCGAAAAGCGCTTGTCCATGCAGCGGACGACACTCCTGAACGAGGCCTACCGCATACTGAAATCGCCGCTGAGTCGCGCGCGCTACCTTGTCGAATTGGCTGGCCTTGACGCCGGCATGGAAACCAATACCGCCATGCCGGCCGCCTTCCTGGCCGAGCAGATGGAATGGCGCGAGGCCCTGGAAGAGGCTGCCGATCCTTCGGCGCTGGACGGCCTTGAGCAAAGGCTGTCGAAAGAGCTGAAGTCGCGCTATGCCGCCATCGAAGCGGAATTCGATCGCCATGACAACGTCGCTGCCGTCTCCAGCCTGCGCCAGCTCATGTTCCTTGAAAGGCTGCGCGAGGACATCGCGGAGGCGCGCGAGCGCATGGAAACGTAATGGCTCTGCTTCAAATTTCCGAGCCGGGCGAATCTCCGGCTCCCCACGAACGGCGCATCGCCATCGGCATCGACCTGGGCACCACCAACTCGCTGGTGGCCACGGTGCGCAACAGCATCGCCGGGGTGCTGAACGGCGAGGACGGCCATGCGCTGCTGCCTTCCATCGTGCGCTACCTGCCGGAGGGCGAGGTGCACGTGGGCTACGCGGCGCAGGCCGAGCAGGCGCGCGATCCGCGCAACACCGTCGTCTCGGTGAAGCGCTTCATGGGACGCGGCCTCAAGGACGTGGCCTATCCCGAGAATTCGCCCTACGATTTTGTCGATGCCCCGGGCATGGTGCAGCTGCGCACCGCCGCCGGCGTGAAAAGCCCGGTGGAGGTGTCGGCCGAAATTTTGCGCGTGCTGCGCCGGCGCGCCGAGCGCGCGCTGCTGGGCGGCTCGAACACCGAGCTGTACGGCGCGGTGATCACCGTGCCGGCCTACTTCGACGAGGCGCAGCGCCAGGCCACCAAGGACGCGGCGAAGCTCGCCGGCCTGAACGTGATGCGCCTGTTGAACGAGCCCACGGCGGCGGCCATTGCCTACGGCCTGGACAACGCCGCCGAGGGCGTGTACGCGGTGTTCGACCTGGGCGGCGGAACGTTCGACATTTCCATTCTGCGCCTGACCCGCGGCGTGTTCGAGGTGCTGGCCACGGGCGGCGATTCGGCCCTGGGCGGCGACGATTTCGACCACCGGCTGTTCTGCTGGGTGATCGAGAAGGCCAAGCTCGCGCCGCTGTCGCCCGAGGACACGCGCCTGTTGCTCACGCATTCGCGGCAGGTAAAGGAGCACCTCAGTGCGCATGCCCAGGCGCATTTCCACGCGCGCCTGGCGAGCGGCGAGACCGTCAACCTTGTCGTGACCCAGGAGGATTTCTGGGATATGACCCGCACGCTCGTGGCCAAGACCCTGGGCCCCACGAAGAAGGCGCTGCGCGACGCCGGCCTCACCGCTGGCGACGTGAAAGGCGTCGTCATGGTGGGCGGCGCCACGCGCATGCCGCACGTGCAGCGCGCCGTGGGCGAGCTGTTCGGCCAGGACCCGCTCAACAACCTCGACCCGGACAAGGTGGTGGCGCTGGGCGCGGCCATCCAGGCCAATGCGCTGGCGGGCAACCGTTCCAGCGAAGAAGACTGGCTGCTCCTCGACGTCATTCCCCTGTCGCTGGGCATCGAGACCATGGGCGGGCTGGTGGAGAAAATCATTCCGCGCAATTCCACCATCCCCATCGCGAAGGCCCAGGAGTTCACCACCTTCAAGGACGGCCAGAGCGCCATGGCCGTGCACGTGGTGCAGGGCGAGCGCGAAGTTGTCTCGGATTGCCGGTCGCTCGCGCGCTTCGAGCTGCGCGGCCTGCCGCCCATGGCCGCGGGCGCGGCGCGCATCCGCGTGACCTTCCAGGTGGATGCCGACGGGCTGCTGTCGGTGTCGGCGCGCGAGCAGTCGAGCGGGGTCGAAGCGGCGGTGGCGGTGAAACCCTCCTACGGCCTGGCCGACGACGAAATCACGCGCATGCTCAAGGATTCGTTCGACCATGCCAAGGACGACGTGCACACCCGCGCGCTGCGCGAGCAGCAGGTCGAGGCCGAGCGCATGCGCGAGGCCGTGGCGGCGGCGCTGGCGAGCGACGCCGACCTGCTCTCGGCCGAGGAGCGCGCTGAAATCGACCGCGTGCTGGCCGAGCTCGCCGCGGCCGCGGCGGGCAGCGACCACCGCGCGATCAAGGCCGCCATCGAAAAGGCCAACCGCGTGACCGGCCCGTTCGCCGAGCGGCGCATGGACCGCTCCATCAAGCGCGGCCTGGCCGGAAAAAGTCTGGAAAAAATTTAATCAGCCATGCCCAAGATCGTTGTGCTCCCGCACGAGGAGTTGTGTCCCGAAGGGGCGGTGGTAGACGCCAAGACCGGCACGTCCATTTGCGACACCCTGCTCGACCACGGCATCGAGATCGAGCACGCCTGCGAGAAATCCTGCGCCTGCACCACCTGCCACGTGGTGGTGCGCGAGGGTTTCGACGAGCTCGATCCCTCCGAAGAACTGGAAGACGATATGCTGGACAAGGCCTGGGGCCTGGAGGCCACATCGCGCCTGTCCTGCCAGGCCAAGGTCAAGGAGGGCGACCTCGTGATCGAGATTCCCAAGTACACGATCAACATGGCAAAAGAGGGAAAGCGATGAAGCCCGCTATGAAAGCAGGTCAAGCGATGATGGAGGGCAAGCGATGAAGTGGACCGATACGCAGGATATCGCCATCGCGCTGGCCGATACCCATCCTGACGTGGACCCCAAGACTGTGCGTTTCACCGATCTCATGAAGTGGGTCATGGCACTGGAGGGATTCGACGACACGCCCGGTCATTGCGGCGAAAAAATCCTGGAAGCCATTCAGATGGCGTGGATGGAAGAAGCGGATTAAGCTGTTTACTCCCATAATGGGGCGCAGGCCTATACACAAAGCTCAATGCGATCAATGAGATAGTGAAAAAAGGAGCCGGCATGAAATCCAAACTCACCCTATCCATCCTGGCGCTCACGGCGCTGGCCGCGAGCGTGTTCGCGGAATCGCAGGCGCAGAACAGCGCGCCGAGCAAGAAAATGACGTTCTTCGTCACCAGCACCAATGGCGGCAAGGGCGCCGACTACGGCGGCCTCGCGGGGGCCGACAAGTTCTGCCAGTCGCTGGCCGAGGCCGCCGGCGCCCCCAAGCGCACCTGGCATGCCTACCTGAGCGCCAGCGACAGCGGCTCCGCCAAGGCCGTCAATGCCCGTGACCGCATCGGCAAGGGCCCATGGTACAACTACACCGGCGAGAAAATCGCCGGCAACGTCGACGACCTGCATTTCAACTCCGGCATCACCAAGAAGACGGCGTTGACCGAGAAGGGGCAGGTGGTGAACGGCGTAGGCGACAAGCCCACCATGCACGACATCCTGACCGGCTCGGATACTCAGGGACGCGCCTTTCCGCCCGGCACGGACACCACCTGTTCCAACTGGACCAGCAGCGGCCAGGGCTCGGCCGAGGTCGGCCACTCCGACCGCACCGGCCTCGCCGACACGCCGCCCGCGCACTCCTGGGTCATGGCGCATCCCTCGCGCGGCTGCAGCATCGAGGCGCTGCGCAGCTCCGGCGGTGACGGCCGGCTGTACTGCTTCGCCGTGAAGTAGCGGCGGCGCGGCTAGGGCTTGAGGGCGCGGTACAGGAAGGGCAGGCTCACATCCATCCGGTAGTCGATGTCGGAATGGGTGTCGTCGAATTCCTCGTAGGTATGGCGGATGCCCGCCTCGGCCAAGCGCTTGGACAAAATGCGCGTGCCGTAGTGGATGTGGTACTGGTCGCGCCAGCCGCAGTCGATGTAGATGCCGCGCATGGACTTGAGCGCCGCGCGGTGCTTCTTCACCAGGTTGATGGGATCGTGCTCCCGCCACTTGGCCCAGCGCCGCTCGATCAGCTCGCCCGATTCAAGGTTGAAGGGCAGGCGGAAGCCGTTGGGGGCGCGCGGGTCGGGATCGTAGGTGGCGGCCATGCACAGGTTCATGATGCAGTGGCTTTCGCCGCCCGACAGCCGCTCCTTCTTCCACACGTGGTCGAGGAAGCGCTTCACCCGGCCGTCGTCCAATCCCTCGGCCAGGCCGCGGCGCTGCGACTCGCGCAGCACGTCGAAGCGTCCCGCCGCGCGCCGCGGCACGCGGTGCTTGGCCAGTTCGTTCAGGGTGTTGGGCCAGTCGTGCCAGTACACGAAATCGAAATACGCATCGCCGGAATGGTCGGCCACGGCGCCCCAGTATTGCGGGTATTGCATGGCGTGGATGATGGCGCCGTAGCCGCCCGAGGACTTGCCGAAGCAGCCGCGGTGCTCGCGGCCGGGCAGGCTGCGGAACTGGCGGTCCACGAAGGGGATGATTTCGCGCGTCAGGTAGTCGGCGTAGCGGCCGATGGCCGATGAGTTCACGTACTGGTTGCCGCCGAAGGCCGTGAAGCAGTCCGGGAACACCAGGATGACCGGGCCCATTTTCTTCTCGTGCACGAGGCGCGCGGCGCGCTCGGTGAGGTTCTCGCCGAAGGGCTTCCAGTTGAGGTGCGACAGGCCGGTGCCGGTGAAGCCCACCAGGTCGTAGAGCACCGGAAAACGCTTGCGCGGCGACTCGGCGTACTGCGGCGGAAGCCACACCGCCAGCTTGCGCACATGCGGATCGCCGAGCGGGTTGCCGCGCAGGATTTTCGAATCGTGCTCCAGCACCACGACGGTGCCGGGCGGGGCTTTGGAGCGCTTGAGGGCCATGAGGTTTTGCCGTTCGCGAAAGTAATCAGACGAAGGGGTTGACCACTTTAAGGTTGTCCAGGGTCCACCCGTGCTGCATGTCTTCGGAATAGAGAGTGCTGGCCTGGCCTTCCATGGCCGCCTGTATGATCAGGCCGTCCCAGAAAGAAAGCTTGCTCGCCCTGCTGCGGTCGATGGCGAACAGGATCAGCTTGCTGTCCACCTGCACGAGCGGCAATTCGGCAAAACTCGATACGGCTTGGGCGGCCCGTCCCGCTTCCAAGGGGCGCCCAAGCTTTCGTGTAACGGCCACGTAAAACTCCTGGAGCACCTGAGTGCTGAGCAGGATGTCGCCTGCCTCTGCATGCCGCTGGAACAGCGCCCTGGCCTTGCGGCGCTTTTCGGTGGCGTCCGAATCGAAAAGGTAGACGAGGATATTGGTGTCGAAGAAGAACTTCATCGCCGATGAAGGTCGTCGCGGGTCCACCTGGCCTTTCCCCGGCCGGATTGCGCTTCCTTTGACAGATCCAGAATGCGGCGAGCGGCGCTGGCGAAGGCCGGTTCCGTCCCGGCGAATTGCGCCAAATAGTCGCGCAGAACGGCGTTCACCGATGTTCCCTGTTCCAATGCCCGGCGCCGCGCGCTCTTAAGCACCTCTTCGGGCACCGTGATTGTAAGGTTGGCCACTTCCACTCTCCGTTCGTCCACGGCAAAGGACCCGTGCTACACGGAATCAGTGTAGCACGGGTGTGGGGAAGACGGCAGGCGAGGTGGGACGGACCAGAAGGGGGCGGTGCGGCCCCCATTTTGTTGCGCGGGCTACGCCGCCATGACAATGGCCGCGTCGCGGGTGATATAGGGCACGAACACGTAGTCGCGTATCGCGGTGATTTTGCCGTCCTGCCAGTCGAGGTCGATGATGTAGGCCGGCTCCGCGGCGTCGGGGCGGTACACGGCGATGACTTCGCGCTCTTCCAGCCACGCCGGCGCAAAGCGCCAGTTGTGCAGCGAATCGTAGGTGGTGAAGTAAAGCCGGGCGCCCGCGCCGGACTTGCGAACCCGCGCCACCACGTCCACCCGCAGATCCTCGGCCAGCATGGCGCGCACCCCGTCCCAGTCGCGGGCGTTGAACAGCGCCACGTAGCGCGCCAGCTCGGGCGAAACCGGGGCAGCGGGTGAGGCGGTCGTGGACGCAGCGGCGGCGGCCAGGGTCTTCAGTTTCTCGCGGCCGCGGTGCAGCGCCGCCTTGACGGCCGACACGCTGAGGTCGAGCAGCTCCGAGATCTCCTCCAGCGGATGATCCAGCACGTCCTTGAGGATGACGCTGCTGCGCTGGGCCGGCGCGAGCTCCATGAAGCGCGACACCGCCGCCGCCAGGGCCTGGTCGCGCGCCAGCTTGTCCTCGGGGTTGGGGGCGTTCTCGTCGGCCATGTCGTGATTCTCCTCGAGCGCCTCGACCATGCGGCGCTCGTAGCGCCGCAGGTGGTCCAGGGCGCGGTTGTGGGCGATGCGGAACAGCCAGGCGCGCATGGCGGGCAGCTCGTTGAGCTGGCCGAGCTCATAGTAGGCATGCGCCAGGGTGTCCTGCACGATGTCCTCGCCTTCGGTGATCGAGCCCGTCATGCGGGCGCAGTAGCGGTGCAATTGCGGGCGGAGTTCCTCGACCAGGGCCAGGAACTGCTCGCGGCCCGCCTTCAGTTGCGGCAACGGCGGCAGCGACGGGGTTTGCTTCTCGTTCATGTCATTCCTTGCACTGTGCGTTGTCGAAGCGGGCCGTTGCATGAGGATGGCCGAACTCATGATTGTGCGCCTTGCCGGAGGGCGGAGGCGGCCGCCGCGGGGCGGTGTGCCGCGGCGGTCGCCGCGGCGGGGCGGGGCGCCGTGGCGCGGGCGCGCGGCAGGCCCAGGCCGGTGAGCGCGCCGAGCAGGGAGAACAGCGCGCACACGCCGATGGCCGGACCGAAGCCGGCGCTGAAGCCATGCGCGTCGCCGAGCCGGCCGCCATGGGCGAACACCGCCACGCTCACGGCGATGCCCACCACGCCGCCGAGGAAGCGGAAGGTGGAATAGATGCCCGAGGCCTTGCCCACCTCGGCCGGCGCAACGGCCGCCAGCACCGCGTTCTGCGCGGCCGGGATGGACAGGGAAATGCCGGCGCCCGATACGACCAGCGGCAGGATGAGGCTGCCGTACGCGGCCTCGGGCGACGCGACGGCGGCGAGCCAGGCCAGGCCAATGGCCTGCAGCGTGAGGCCCACGCTCACCAGCGTCCGCTCACCCAGGCGGGCCACCAGCGCGCCCGACACCGGCGCCACGAGGAAGCAGGTGGCCGTCCAGGGCAGCAGGCGCAGGCCGCCCGCCAGCGCGCTGTAGCCTTGCGCCACCTGGAAGAACTGCGCCAGGAAGAACAGCCCCCCGAACAGCGTGGCGGTGAGCAGGAATACCGTGGCATTGGCGGCGGCGAACACCGGTGAGCGGAAGAAACGCAGCGGGATCATGGGAAACGCGGCGCGCGCCTCCCAGGCGATGAAGGCGACTGTCAACACGACCGCGGCCACCAGGCAGCCCAGCACCTCGGCGCTCGCCCAGCCGGCGGCATTGCCGCGCGTGAGGCCCCACACCAGTGCCAGTGCGGCGCCCGTGGCCAGCACCAGGCCCGCAAAATCCAGCGGCGCGGCGACGCCCCGGCTCTCGGCAATGCGCCGCGGGGCGAGCAGGGCGATGGCGATGCCGATGGGCACATTGAGCCAGAAAATCCATTGCCAGGCCACGCCCTCGGCGATGGCCCCGCCCAGCACCGGGCCCGACAGCACGGCGAGGCCGGTGATGCCGCTGAACAGCCCCAGCGCACGCGCGCGTTGCTGCGGGGGATAGGCCGCTCCCACCAGCGTCACGGCCAGCGGCATGACCATGGCCGCGCCCGCGCCCTGGACGATGCGCGCCACGATCAGAACGGCGGCGCCGTGCGACAGCGCGCAGGCCGCCGACGCCGCCACGAACAGCAGAATGCCGGCCATGAACATGCGCCGGCGGCCGAAGCGATCGCCCAGCGCCGCACCGGTGATGAGCAGCACCGAGAAGCTCAGGTTGTAGGCATTGACCGTCCATTGCAGCGTCTCGATCGAAGCGTGCAGGTCGCGCTGCATGAGCGGCAATGAGGTGGTCACCACCAGCCCGTCCAGGGCGACCATGAAAGAGGCGATGGCGGTGAGCGCCAGCACCCAGCGTTGTGATGTGTCCAAGGGCATCTCCTTGTTGGTCATGCCGCATAGACGAACGGCGGGCGCAAAAGGATGCGGTCGCCCGGGAAAAATTTTTCGGGCGTTTCCCGGGCGCACGGGTGTCGCCCTTGGGAGACGTGGGGAGCGCAACCGCTGCCTTGGGCTGCCGTTTGCCGGTATTTCTTATATACCGTCCCGGCGGAATTACATCGGGCCATCGGCCGCGCACGGATCGCTGCAAAGATCGTCAGCAAATCAGCACGTTGCATGCAGGAAGTGGATGGCTTGAAGCTTGCATCCATGGCGTGGACGGAGGGTTCAACCTCGAAGGAGTCAGCTCATGCAGAACAGATTTCCCCTGACGGTCGCTGCGTTGGCCTTGTGTGCCGGAGCCGCCTTTGCAACCGGCGTCGCCGCCCAGACCGGTTCGGGAGCGGCCGGTACAGGCGCTGCCGCCGGCGCAGGCATAACCGGTGGCGCCTCGGCGCAGACACAGATGAACAGCGACCAGCGCGGCGGCGCCGCGAATGCTTCCCCCAGCGGCGGGATGTCCTCCAGTCCTTCCGCGGGAGCGAGCGGTTCATCTCAAACCGGCACGCAAGGCGGCGTCATGGGCAGCAGCAATACAGGACGGACCCTGACCCTGGCCCAGGCCGAGCAGGCCGGGCTGACCGCGGCCCAGTTCAGCGCGCTCGACACCAACCACGATGGGGTGTTGGACGAGCAGGAACTGGCAAGGGGTGGCTATCGCTTCCGCAGCAGCGGAGGCTGAGAACCGGAACAATTGCGCGCCGCTCCCGCCGCTGCTCTCGCTCTCGTGCGTTACGCCGCAGCCGGCTGCTGTCCAGCGGCCGGCCGCGGCTCGCGCAGCAGCAGCCCGCCCACGCCGGCGATGGCCGCGAACAGCGCGCCGCCGGCGAAGGCCATGTGATAGCCGCCGTTCAACGCCGCGGCTTGGGCGGCGCCGTCGGCCAGCAGCCCCTGGGTGCGCGCCGCGGCGAGACTGGCGAGCACCGCGAGGCCGAGCGCGCCGCCCATCATGAACGACGTGTTCACCACGCCCGAGGCGAGGCCCGATTCCTTGGGATCGACGTCGCTCATGGCGGCGAGCAGCATGGGGTTGAAAGCCATGCCCGCGCCAAAGCCGAGCAGCAGCATGCCGGGCAGCACGTGCAGCATGAAGCTGCCGTCCACGGGCGCGAGCGCGAACAGCACGAGCCCCGCGGCGGCGGTGAGCAGGCCCACGGCCACCGGGCCGCGTATGCCGAAGCGCATGACCATCTTGGCCGACAGGCCGATGGAGAACGCCGCCATGATGAGGTTGGAGGGCAGGAAGGCGAGGCCGATCTGCATGGCGCTGTAGCCCAGCACGAGCTGCATGTACAGCGCCGAGACGAAGAACCACGCGAACATGCCGGCCGCCCACAGCACCCCCATGACATTGGACACGGCGATGTTGCGATAGGCGAACAGCGCGAGCGGCATGAGCGGATCGGCCACGCGCGCCTCGATGGCGAGGAAGGCGGCCAGCAGCACCACCGCCCCGCCCAGCAGCGACAGCGTCTGCGCCGAAGTCCAGCCGGCCTCGTTGCCGTTGACAATGGCGTACACGGCCAGCACGAGTGCGGCGGTG
>DATNCF010000324.1:0-2244 GCA_035571675.1 Burkholderiales bacterium
CCTGGTGGCCCTGGTTTCCACATGGGTGCAGGCGCAGGCGCCGTATCCGTCCCGACCCGTGCACTTGATCATTCCATACGCTCCCGGCGGCAGCACGGACGTTCTCGGCCGCTTCATGAGCGCCAGCCTCGAGGAACGCTGGAAGCAGCCGCTCATCGTCGAGAACAAGCCCGGCGCCAGCGCCACCATAGGCAACCAGTACGCGGCCAAGGCCCCCGCCGACGGCTACACCCTGCTGCTGTCCACCTCCTCCCTGGCCACGGGCCCCATTTTCATCAAGAACGTACCTTACGACCCGTTCAAGGACTTCTCGTCCATATCGCTGCTGTCCGAGAACGGCTATTTCGTGCTGGTATCGTCTGCGCTGCCGGTGAAGAACTTCGCCGAATTCATTGCCTATGCCAAGGCCAATCCCGGCAAGCTGAACTATGGCGCCGGCGGCAGCGAGACGGTGCTGACCACCGAGGATTTCAAGGCCCGCTTCGACCTGGACCTCACCCAGGTGATGTACAAGGGCGGCGGCCCGGCCAGTATCGCCTTCGGCTCGGGCGAGGTTCAGATGATTTTCGGCGGCTCGCAGGATTCCCAGCGTTGGGACGCCGCGGGAAAAAGCCGCACGCTGCTGTACACCGGCCGCACCCGGCATCCGCAGCTCTCGGCCGTTCCCGTGGGCGGAGATTTGGGCTACCCGGACTACGACTCAACCTACTTCCTGAGCTTTCACGGGCCAGCGGGACTTGCCGTGCCCGTCATCCGCAAGGTCAACGATGATCTGCGCGAATTCCTGAAGGAGCCAGCCACGGTGGAGCGCTTCAAGACCCTGGGTTGGGCTGCTTCGCCCAGCTCGCCCGAAGAACTGACGGCGGCCATGAGGAACGCTTACGTGCGAGCCAAGACAATCGCGGCCAAGGTAGGCATGAAACCGGAATAAGAGCTCACCCGGGCCTATACGGACAGCCGCAATGATCGATTCGGCGCTATCCTTCCCGGATTGCTTACGAGGAGGAGCTGGGCTGTTTCGCCCAGGCACGCCATGGAACTTCGCCGGCTGCGCCATTTCATTGCGGTCGCGGAGGAATTGCATTTTGGGCGCGCCGCGGCGCGTCTGAAAATGGCCCAACCGCCGCTTTCGCACTCCATCCGCAAGTTTGAGGCGGAAATCGGCACCCGGCTGTTTGACCGCACGAAGCGCTATGTCACGCTAACGCCGGCCGGGCAATTCCTCCTTGAAGAAGGCAGGCGCGTCGTCACGCATTTAGACGTGCTGCACCGCCTGACGCTGAAAGTCGGAACGGAGGACAGGCGCAAGCTGCGCATCGGCTTCACTCCCATGGCCATGTACACGACCTTCCTGCCCAAGATCCTTCAGGAATTCCGGGGCCGTTGGCCCGGCGCCGACCTGGCATTGGTGGAGCGGGGAACGGGTGCGCAGCTCGAGGCAGTGGCCGAGGGCGACCTGGACGCCGGCTTCATCGTCCACCAGGGAGCCCCGTTGGACGGCTTCTCCAACAAGATCATCGACCGGCACCGGCTGGTGGCGGCGGTGCCGTCAAAATGGCCTATTGCCGCCAAGAAGAAAGTGCGGCTGGCCCAGCTTGGAGAGCTGCCATTCGTCATGCACGAAGCGCCGCAAAACAAAGTGATGCACGATTTGGTGCTCGCGGCTTGCCGCTCCGCCGGATTCGTGCCACGCGTGGTCCAGCAAGCCAGCCAGAACTTCACGCTGCTTACGCTGGTGGCCCAGGAAATGGGCATCACCCTGACGCGCGACGCCGCCAGTTCCATCACCTTTCATGGCGTCACGTTCGTGGAAATCGAAGACCTTCCCGCTGACATTTACGTGAACACGGTGCTGGTCTGGCTGCCCAACTCGACCAACGTGTTGCTGACGCAGTTTGTCGCCACCGTCGACCGCTTGCTGGTGCCCACAAAGACGCCGACCAGATATGGCAGCCGGGCGCGCAGGTCATTTTCATCCTGACAACAAGGGAGCGACCCTGGGCATCGCCCGGCGTATCGTCGGTGAAGCAACTGCCTCGGGTTTGACGCGCTTGACCCATCCCGACCAACCGAAACCGAGGAATTGACCGCAATAATGGAGGAAGCGATGACTGAGAGAAGGGCAAGTGAACCCGGTTACAAGGCGCCCGATATCAGCCTGATCGGCAAGGAGCATGTCCGGAAATACCTCGAGACCAACGGCGAGATCGGCTATATCTGGAACGGCGTCCCCATCCTGGTGAT
>DATNCF010000325.1:0-4227 GCA_035571675.1 Burkholderiales bacterium
GGCCTGGCGCGCGCCGCCGAGGTGCCCCTGGCTGTAGTTGACGTGCACGGCGTCGATGTGCGCGGGACCAAGGTGCCCGGCGTGGACCTCGACGCCCGCATAAGGCTCGCCGCCGACACGCCGCCGCCCGGCGCGCATGTCGAGGACGAGGACATCGAGGCCATGTTCCTCACCAGCGGCAGCACCGGCAAGCCCAAGGCGGTGATGGTGTCGCACCGCGCGAGCTGGCTGCGCGCCACCTACGTGGCCACGACCAATTCCACGGCCTGCGGCGGGCGCGGCGAAGTGTGCATGTTCCCGCTCTATCACTTCGCCGGCTGGACCTTTCTGCTCGGCAGTTGGGCGCGCCTGCGGGCCATTCACCTCACGCGCCGCACCGACGCCGACACGCTGCTCAACCTCATCGAGCGCTGGGAGGCGGGATCGATCTATTGCATTCCCGCGGTGTGGGAGCGCATCCTGGCCTGCAAGACGCCGCATCGCACCGGCTCGCTCCTGTTCGCGTCCACGGGCACCTCGCGGGTGGAGCCGGACCTCATCGAGCGCATTTTCGCGCGCTTTCCGGGCACGCGTACCTCCGTCAACTACGGCTCCACCGAGTTCGGCCGGGGCCTGTCCCTGGACCACGCCGACGTGTTCCGCAAGCCCTACAGCGTGGGCCTGCCGCCCCCGGGCGCCGAGGTCAGCATCATCGACGGCGAGGTATGCCTGCGCGGCGAGACCATGATGTCGGGCTACTACGAGCTCCCCGAGCAGACCGCCGATGTGTGGAAAAACGGCTGGTACCACAGCGGCGACCTGGGCGAGCGGGACGACGAAGGTTACTTCTGGATCACCGGGCGCCGCCGCGAAATCATCCGCTCCGGCGGTGAAACCATCGCCCCCGAGGAGGTCGAACTCGCCCTGGCCAGCTTCCCCGGCGTGCGCGACGTGGCCGTGGTGGGCTTGCCGGACAGCAGCTGGGGCGAGGTCATCTGCGCCGTGGTGGTGCTGGAGCAGGGCTGCAAGGCGCCCGAGGTCGAGGATTTGCGGCGCCACGTGTCCGCGCTGGCCGCCTTCAAGCATCCGCGCAAGGTGGTGGTGGCGGACAGCATTCCGCGCACCGCGGCCATGGACAAGCCGCAGCGCTCGCGCATCCGCGACAGTATCCTGGGACTCTGATTCCGCTGCGCATCCATAAAATTTTTTCTCAAGGAGGAGAAACATGAAACAAAAAATGCTGAAGATCGCGGCGGCTTGCGTCGCCTTGTTTGCTGCGTCGGCGGTACAGGCGCAGAGTTATCCGACCAAGCCGGTGCACTTCATCGTCGGCTATCCGGCAGGCGGCGGCAGTGACACCAGCGCGCGCGTGACGGCGGCGGCCATGGAAAAAACCCTCGGGCAGGCCATCGTGGTCGAGAACAAGCCCGGCGCGGGCAGCCTGCTGGGCGCCTCCTTCGTGGCGCGCTCGGAGCCCGACGGCTACACCATCCTGTTCGGCAACGCCACGGCCTTCCATCCCGTATTCCTCAAGGAAGGCATTGACGCCGCCAAGGTCTTCGACCCCATCACCAACCTGCAGGTGGGCGGCCTCATCTTCGCCGCCAAGCTGAACACGCCGTATAACAACCTGCAGGAACTGCTGGCATGGTCCAAGGCCAATCCCGGCAAGCTCAACTTCGGTTCCCTGGCGCCTTCCGCCGACCTGTACATGCAGATGTTCAAGGCCAGGACGGGGCTGGATTACCTGAGCGTGCCCTACAAGGGCGACACCCCCGTCATCGCCGCGCTGCTGTCGGGTGAAGTCGACGTGGCGTTGTCCAACACCCTCTCCGTCGTGCCGCAGGTGCAGGGCGGCAAGATGAAGGCCCTGTGGGTGACGCGCAGTTCGCGCTCCTCGATTGCTCCCACCCTGCCTACCCTGGCGGAACTGGGCGTGCCGGGCGTGGTGTGGGAGTTCTTCCTCGGGCTGTGGACCCCCAAGGGCACGCCCCCGGCGGCAGTGCAGCGCCTGCAGTCCTCCGCGGCAGCCGCGGTGAAGCAGCAGGACATCATCGACCAGTTCCGCAAGTTCGGCGCGGACCCCGTGAGCACCACGCCCGCGGAAACGCTGGCTGCGTTCAACAACGAAATGAAGTTCTGGACCGAGGCCGCCAAGCTCGCCAACTACCAGCCGCAGTAATCCGGCAGTCCGGGCGATGGCAGGGGCACCAAGCCGCGGCGCGGCGCGCGGGAAGACGGTTTTCGAGACCGTCGCCCTGCATGCGGCGGCGCGGCCGCAGGCCCCGGCGCTGTCCGGCCTGGCCGTGTTCGGCCAGCGCATGCGCTGGACTTACGCCGAGCTCAAGGATGCAGGCGAGCGGCTGGCCAGCGGGCTGATTGCCCAGGGCGCATGGCCAAATGGAAACTGCGCGGGCGAGACCTTCGCCATTGTTTCCGACAACCACCCGGCCACGCCGCTCGCCTGGCTTGCGGGGGCGCGCTGCGGCGCCATTCCCAGCATCGTCAATTCGCTGCTGCGCGAGCGCGAGCTGAGCTGGATTCTCTGCAACCTGAGGGCGCGCCTGGTCATCGCCGACGCCGCGCATCTTGAACTGACGCGCGCGGCCCTGGCCTCGGCGGGAATCCACGTGCCGTTGGTGCTGAACGACCTGCGTCCCGGGGCCGGGCAGGATTTTTCCCCGGCGCTGCCCAGCATTGGGGATCTGCTGCAGAGCGCGCCCTATGCCGGCCCGCTGCCGCGTCCCGACGACGTGTTCGAAGTCACCTACACCTCGGGCACCACCTCCAATCCCAAGGGCGTGGTGCTCACCCACGAGGCGGTGCTGTTCCGTGCCGACCAGCAGCAGGCGCTGTATTCGCTCACCCAAGCCGACGCGTCCATGGTGGCCACCCCGATTTTTCACCAGTCGGGCAGCCGCGACACGGTGCTGCTGATGTGGCGCTGCGGCGGCCACGTCACCGTCGCGCCTAAATTCTCTGCTTCGGGCTACTGGAAGCAGGCCATCGAGTCCGGCGCCACCTATGTGTGCCTGGTCGAGACCATGTTCCTGCTGCTCGAGCGCCAGGAGCCTTCGGCCGACGAGCGCGCCCACGGCATCCGCCGCGCCATGGGCGGGGCGCCGCCCGGCCTGCAGGAGCGCATGGAGGCGCGCTTCGGCCTGCGCCTCATTGGCGGCTACGGCATGACCGAATGCGGCTTTCCGGTGGCGCGCCGTCCCGACATGACCAGCGAGGAGCTGCGGCGCTACCGCGAGTGGGCGCCGCAGGCCGTGTTCGCCGGCTGGCCGGTGGGCGAGAACGAGGCGCGCGTGGTCGACGAGCACGGCAACGACGTGGCCGAGGGCGAGCAGGGGGAGATCTGGATCCGCTCGCGCGGGCTGTTGCGCGAATACCTCCGCAATCCCGAGGCCACCGCGTCGGCCCTGGTCGACGGCTGGCTGCGCACCGGCGACTATGGCCTGCGCGGGCCCGGCGGCAGCCTGTACTTCGTCGACCGCCTCAAGGACATGATGCGCCGCGGCGGCGAGAACATCGCCTCCAAGGAAGTGGAGGCCGTGCTGCTCGGGCATCCCAAGACGCTGAACGCCGTGGTCTATCCCGTGCCCGATCCCCTGTACATGCAGGAGGTGAAGGCCATTGTGGTGCCCAAGCCCGGCGTGGCGCCCACGGCCGAGGAGTATTGGACCTATTGCGACCAGCACCTGGCCAGGTACAAGGTGCCGCGCTACATCGAGTTCCGCGACGCGCTGCCGCTGGGCGGGTCGGGCCGGGTGCAGAAGCAGGCCCTGCGCGCCGAGCCCATCGCCGGCCAGGGGAAGACGCATGACCGCGTGGCGGGAAAAATCGTGGAAGCAGCCTGACAACCTAGGAGGAGCGACATGAATAACGTGCAAGCGCGATTGAATTCGCAGTGGTTGAAAAGCGCATTGGTGTTGGGCGCGGGAGCCGCGCTGATGCTGGGCGCCGCGGCATCGCAGGCCCAGCAGTGGCCCAGCAAGCCCATCCACCTCATCGTGGTCACCCCGGCGGGCGGCACCACCGACCTGACGGCGCGCAAGTACGCGCAGTTCGCCGAGCCGCGCCTGGGCCAGCCCTTCGTGGTGGAAAACCGCGCCGGCGCCAGCGGTACCATCGCCGGCAATTACGTGAAAAACGCCGCGCCTGACGGCTACACCATCCTGGTGGGCGGCCTGGGCCAGAGCTCCATTTTCGTCAAGACCAACGCCGTCGAGGTGGAGAAGGAAC
>DATNCF010000326.1:0-11468 GCA_035571675.1 Burkholderiales bacterium
CGAGCTCGACACCACATACAACGCGTCGCGCGGCGACCCCACCAATTCCGCTGTGATTCCGGTTCCCGAGAACCACGCCGCCATCGATTTCGCCGGCGTCACCCACGGCACCATGGCCTCGGCCTGCGCGTATTCAGCCGGCGCGTACCATTCACCCGAGAGCAGCGTCGCGTCGGGAACGGCCTGGAGTTCTTCGGGCGGCGGCACCATTACCTTCGACACCGCCACCAACCACGGCCTGCTCCCCAACGACACCGTGACGGTCGCCGGCGTGAGTCCCTCGGGATACAACGGCGTCTATGTGGTTGCCAGCATTCCCGGCGGGAAGATTTTTACCGTCGCCAAGTCGACCAACCCGGGCACCTGGTCTTCCGGGGGCACCGTTACCGGACCGGCCACGAACTCTCTCGCCTCGGGCACATCCTGGTCCGGAGGAACGGTCACGTTCACCACCGCGCTGGCGCACAACTTCGCCGAGGGAAACACGGTGGTCATCACCGGCGCATCGCCCTCGGGATACAACGGCACCTTCACGGTCACCGGCGTCCCCAGCTCAACCACGTTCACCGCGACCCTGGCGAGCGATCCCGGCACCTGGGTTTCGGGCGGCGTGTTCGCCAGCAACGACTGCTACACCGGCACCTCCACCACGTGGCTGATGGACGGCACGTCGAGCTTCCACACCGTGCGCGTTGAAGTGGAGCCGCGCGCCCCTGCCTGCGGCTCCACGGCGCCGCTGCTCAAATTCTGGCTGCTGCCTTCCAGCGTGTGCAGCCCCGCTTTTTCCCTGGCTTCGGGGACCTCGTGGAGCGACGCCAGCGGCAGCGGCACCATCACTTTCAAGACCTCGGCCGCTCACGGTTACACCGTGGGGGATTCGGTCACGGTAGCGGGCGCATCGCCCACCGGTTACAACGGAACCTACACCGTGCTGAGCGTCCCCGACACTTTGACGTTCACGGTCGCCAATGCCACCGATCCGGGAACGTGGACTTCGGGGGGCAAACCCGTGTCGACCGAATGCTCGGCCATGACCGGCATGACCGCCCAATACCAGCCCACCCACTTCCCGGCGACCGGCGTGCACCTGGCGCAATGCGTGCCGACGCCCAGCCCCGCCAATGCTTTCGACAGCGTTTATTTCGGGTTCACTTCGAACAACGCCACCTTGGGCAACACCCAGGACAACGTGATCCTGCAGAACCTGTCGAGCGGCGTCATAGGCCTGCCCTAGCGCGGGAGTCGGGATTTAAGAGGAACCCTGGCCCCTTGTTCGGGCCTGAAACTGCCTCAGGGCAACCCGGCACTAAACGGCGCCGTCGCGCCGCAGCGTCGAGATGCGCTCGGGAGCATAGCCCAGTTCCCCCAGGATCGCCTCGGTGTGCTCGCCCACCGCAGGCACGGCCTCCATGCGGTACTCGAAGCGGTCGTTGCGGCCCGGAGGAAGCATGGCCGGCAGCGGTCCCGCAGGTGACCCGATTTCACGCCAGCGGCCGCGCGCGCGCAATTGCGGGTGCTGCCACAGCTTGTCCACGCTGTTCACGCTGGCCGTGGCAATGCCGGCCCTGTCCAGCCGCGTAATCACCTCGTCCGCGGACAGGCCCGCGAATACGTCCTCGATGGCCTCCACCAGCGCGGCGCGGTTGGCGGCGCGCAGCACGTTGTTCGCGAAGCGCGCGTCCGCGGCCAGCCCCGGCTGCCGCAGCACCTCGGCGCAGAACACCGCCCACTCGCGCTCGTTCTGCACCGCCAGCATGATCTCGCGCCCGTCGCCGGCGCGGAACGGCCCGTAGGGCTGGACGCTGGGGTGAAAGGCGCCCGAGCGCGCGGGCGGCTGCGCGCCGTTGTAGGTGTAGTACAGCGGATTGCCCATCCACTCGGCCATGGTCTCGAACAGCGACACGTCGATGTGGCTGCCTTCGCCGGTGCGCTCTCGCAGCAACAGCGCGGCCAGAATGCCGGAGTAGCCGTACATGCCCGCCGAAATATCGGCTACCGACAAGCCGGGACGGGCCTGGAATTGGGGCGTGCCCGTGGCGGCAATGACTCCGGCCTCGGCCTGCAGCATCATGTCGTAGGCCTTCTTGTCGCGGTACGGGCCGTCGTTGCCATAGCCGGAGATGTCGCAGACGACCAAGCGAGGATACGAGGTCCGCAGGGCTTGCGCCGAAAGCCCAAGGCGGGCCGCGGCGCCGGGCGCCACGTTCTGCACAAACACATCGGATTTATGGAGCAGCTTGGCGAGGATGTTCTTGGCTTCGGGGTGCTTGACGTCTAGGGTCAGGCTTTCCTTGGAGCGGTTCAGCCAGACGAAATAGGAAGCCAAGCCGTTGACGCGGGTGTCGTAGTTGCGGGCGAAGTCGCCGGCGCCGGGGCGTTCTATTTTGATGACCCGCGCGCCGAGATCGGCAAGCTGGCGCGTGGCGAAGGGCGCAGCTACCGCCTGTTCCAACGACAGAACGGTGATGCCGTCGAGAGGACGCGGAGCTGAAGAGGTGTTTTCCACGATGTGATGGTCGCCCCATCCCCGGCCCTTCCCCCCTGGGGAAGGGAGTCAAAAACCCGCTCGATTTAGCCCCTCTCCCGGAGAGGGGTTGGGGAGAGGGAAATCCAAAAAACTGAAACTAAACCTCATAAACATTAGAACGAACGCGGCATGCCCAAAACGTGCTCAGCGATGAAGCTGTAGATCAGGTTGGTGGAGATCGGCGCAACCTGATACAGCCGCGTCTCCCGAAATTTCCGCTCCACCGCATATTCGTTTGCAAAACCGAAGCCTCCATACGTCTGCAAACATGCGTTCCCGGCCTTCCACGCCGAGGTCGCGGCCAGATGCTTGGCCATGTTGGCTTCCGCGCCGGCCGCTTTGTGCTGGTCAATCAATGACGCTGCCTTAAAGCGCATCAAGCTTGCCGCCTCAACGTCGATGAACGCTTCGGCGATGGGAAACTGAACTCCCTGGTTCTGCCCGATAGGCCTGTCGAACACAATTCTCTCTTTTGCATACTTTGCCGCGCGGTCGACGAACCAGTAGCCGTCGCCGATGCACTCGGCGGCGATGAGCGTGCGCTCGGCGTTCAGGCCGTCGAGAATGTACTTGAAGCCCTTGCCTTCCTCGCCGATGAGGTTCTCTTCCGGAATTTCCAGGTTCTCGAAGAACAGCTCGTTGGTCTCGTGGTTCACCATGTTGGCGATGGGCTTCACGGTGAGGCCCTTGCCCACCGACTGGTGAAGGTCGACGATGAACACCGACAGGCCGTCGGACTTGCGCTTCACCTCGCTCACCGGCGTGGTGCGGGCGAGCAGGATCATCAGGTCCGAATGCTGCACGCGCGAGATCCACACCTTCTGGCCGTTCACCACGTAACGGCCGTCCTTTTTCACCGCGTTGGTCTTCAACTTGGTGGTGTCGGTGCCGGTGGTGGGTTCGGTCACCGCCATGGACTGCATGCGCAGCTCGCCCGTGGCGATCTTGGGCAGGTACTTGCGCTTCTGCGCCTCGGAGCCGTTGCGCAGCACGGTGTTCATGTTGTACATCTGGCCATGGTAGAAGCCGGAGTTGGCGCCGTTGCGGTTGGTCTCCTCCATGATCACCGACGCCTCGGCGAGCGACAGGCCAGAGCCGCCGTACTCCTGCGGGATGAGCGCGGCCAGCCAGCCGGCGCCGGTGAGGGCATTGACGAACTCCTCGGGATAGCCTTTTTTCTCGTCCACCTTGTACCAATAGTCGTCGCCATAGTCGGCGCACAGGCCGCGAATGGCTTCGCGGATTTCCTGGTATTGGTCGGGGGCGGGAATGGTCATGCAGTCTCTCCTGAACAGCGGCGGAACGATAATAAAACAGCGCAACGGCGGGGGCGGAAAGCGGCTGGCACCGCAGCCCCTTCGCAAGGTGCGGATTTTACATGGCTTTGAGCGATGCTAGAATCGCCGCGCCCTCGCAAATCCCCGCGTTTCCAGCGCCATCCCATGTCATCTGCAAGCACATTCCAAGCCCCCGATGCCAGGAGCAGCGGCCCGCTGGCGGGCGTCAACGGACCGCTCGCGGGCGTCAAAGTGGTCGACCTCTCGATCAACGTGCTCGGCCCCATGGCCACGCAGATCCTGGGCGACATGGGCGCCGATGTGATCAAGGTCGAGACGCCGCGCGGCGACGACAACCGCCGCACCGGCCCGTCGCGCGGGCCGGACATGGCGGCGCTGTTCCTCACCTTCAACCGCAACAAGCGCTCCATCGTGCTGGACCTGAAGCGCGCCGACCACCATGCGGCGCTGCTGCGCTTGGTGGATGGAGCCGACGTGTTCGTGCACGGCATGCGGCCCAAGGCCGCCGACAAGCTGGGCATCGGCTATGCGGCGCTCGCGGCGCGCAACCCGCGCCTGGTGTACGGCTACGGCACCGGCTACCGCCGCGACGGGCCGCATGCCGACCGGCCGGCTTTCGACGACATCATCCAGGGCGCGAGCGGACTCGCCGGCCTGCTCGCCCGCGCGGACGGCGGCGAGCCGCGCTACATACCCACGACCATCGTCGACAAGCTATGCGGCTACCTGCTCGCCGGCAGCCTCGCCATGGCGCTGTACGCGCGCGAACGCACCGGGCGCGGCCAGGAAGTGACGGTGCCCATGATGGAAACATCGGTGGCGTTCCTGCTGCACGAGCACCTGTTCAACAGCGCGTTCGATCCCCCGCTGGGACCGCCCGGCTATCCGCGCATGTTCACCCCGCACCGCCGCCCCTACGCCACCCGCGACGGCTACATCAGCGTGGTGGCCATCAACGACGAGCAGTGGAAGCGCCTGCTGCCGGCGCTGGGAAAGCCGGAACTGGTGGCCGACCCGCGCTTCGCCACCATCGACCAGCGCACCGTGCACATCAACACCCTGTACGGCGTGGTGGCCGAGCAATTGAAGACGCGCACCACCGGCGAATGGCAGCGCATTTTCGACGCCGCCGACCTGCCCAACAGCCCGGTCAGAAAGATTGAGGACCTGCCTGACGATCCTTATCTGAAAAGCACGGGATTTTTCCGGCATTTCGACACGGCGACCGAAGGCCGGCTCGTGACAACCGATATCCCGGTGCAGTTTTCGGAGACCCCGGGCGCACTACGCTATCCGCCTCCAAGACTGGGCGAACATGGTGAGGAAATACTGCGCGAAGCGGGGTTCAACAGCGAGGAAATAGACGCGCTGCTGGGCGCGAAGTCCGGCGCAAACTGAGGCTTCCCGCGGAGCGGGAAGCCTCGTTCCTACCGGTGATCTAGACCCGACTGGTTTGGATTCGTTAGCGTAAATCAGACTGGCGCTCGATCACCTTGGAAATAATTCCATAACCTACAGCCGCTTCCGAGTTCATCCAGAAATCGCGCTCGATATCGCGCGTCACCTTGTCCAGCGGCTGCCCCGTCTGCTGGGATATCACCTTGGCAATGCGCTCGCGCGTGCGCAGGATCTGCTCGGCCTGGATGGCGATGTCGGTGGCCTGGCCGCCGGCGCCGCCCGCCGGCTGGTGAATGAGGAAGCGCGTGTTGGGCAGGCACACGCGGCGCTCGCGCGGCGGCGCGAGGAACACGTGCACCGCGGCGCTGCCCACCCAGCCGGTGCCGATGGCCGTGACCGGCGCGCGCACGAAACGAATCATGTCGTGGATGGCGTCGCCCGATTCCACGTGGCCGCCGGGCGACGAGATCAGCAGGTTGATGGGGGCGTCCGACTCCTCGGACAGCGCCAGCAGCCGCCGGCACACGGCGTGCGCCATCTTGTCGTTGATCTCGCCGAAAATGGTGACGATGCGGGACTTGAAAAGCAGTTGCTCTTCCTGCCGGCCGCCCTTGTCCACCGCTCCGGTTTCTTCTTCCTTGGCTTCGAGTGAAGTGTTCATGGTTGGTCCTGAAATAACTTCTAACTTCGTGGAACTCCCTGGCGCCTATTATGCGGCTCAGATGATCTTGCGCGTGGCCAGGGCGTCAAGGTCGGCGGCTGACTTGCCCAGCACGTCCTTCAACACCTCCTGGGTATGCTGGCCCAGGGTGGGCGGCGGGCGGCGGTAGCTGACCGGTGTGTCCGACAGGCGCAGCGGGCTGGCGATCACCGGCACCGAGCCGCCGGCGCCGTGATTGGGCATGTCCACGCGCAGGCCGCGCGCCAGCACCTGGGGATGCTCGAACACCTGCTTGTAGTTGTTGATGGGCCCGTGGGGAATGCCGTTCTTGGTGAAGGCCTCCAGCCAATACTCGGAATCCTGCTCCAGCAGGGCCTCCTGCAGCAGCGGCACCAGGACGTCGCGGTCGATGGTGCGCTTGGGCACGCTGTTGAAGCGCTCGTCCATGCCCAGTTGCGGGCGGCCCAGCACCTCGCACAGCTTCTTGAACTGGTTGTCGTTCGCCACCGCCACGATGATGTGGCCGTTTTTGGTCTTGAACACCTGGTAGGGCACGATGTTGACGTGGGCGTTGCCCCAGCGCTTGGGAATGTCGCCCGAGACCAGGTAGTTGGCCGCCTGGTTGCCGCCGAAGGCCACGATGGTGTCGAGCAGCGCCGTGTCGATGTACTGGCCGCGGCCGGTGACGTTGCGCGCCTCCAGGGCCGAGGTGATGGCGATGGTGGCGTACAGCCCGGTCAGTACGTCGGTGACGGCAATGCCGACTTTCTGCGGTCCGCCGCCCCACTCGTCGCGCTCGCCGGTGATGCTCATGAGCCCGCCCTCGCCCTGGAACACGAAGTCGTAGCCGGGACGGTCGCGGTACGGGCCGGTCTGCCCGTAGCCCGTGATGGAGCAGTACACCAGCCGCGGGTTGATGGCGGCGAGATCCTCGTAGGACAGGCCATAGCGTTTAAGATCGCCCACCTTGTAGTTCTCCACCAGCACGTCGCTCTTGGCGGCCAGTTCCTTCACCAGCGCCTGCCCCTCGGGCTTGGACATGTCCACGGTGATGGAGCGCTTGTTGCGGTTGGTGGAGGAGTAGTAGCTGGAATCGGTGGTGGGGTTGCCCTCCTTGTCCTTGATCCAGGGCGGGCCCCACTGGCGGGTATCGTCGCCCATGCCGGGGCGCTCGACCTTGATGACGTCGGCTCCCAGGTCGGCCAGGATTTGTGTACACCATGGACCGGCGAGAATGCGCGTCAGGTCGAGCACGCGGATATGGGAAAGCGCTCCAGGCATCGAAATAATCCTATGAATTTGGGGCTATAGGTCGAGGATGCCGGATTTTACCCAAGCATGGGATTTCTATCTTTTGAAACGAGGCAACAGGGTGTTGTCTTTGGGACGAGGCCCCGGCCTCCGGCCGGGGGTATTTAAAGCTCGCGAGATTGGCAGCCTGGGCTCTGAGCCCCCTCTCCTCCCGGGAGAGGGGGTGCAGCGCGGGAGCGTCGCCCCAAGGCAACGGGGCAGCGGACGCGCCGCAGTGGCCTGGCTGCGCTGCGCCGTTTCCTTGGCGCGACGCTTCGCCGGGCCGGGGAGAGGGCAACGAAAGGATTTCTATGCGTTGTCTCTGTCTGTGCGCTTCAACCCATCTCGCCGAGCTACTGCAATTGAATATTCGCTTCCTTGATTACCTTCATCCACTTGGCTGTCTCGCGCGCCACGAAATCGGCCGCCTGCTGCGGCGTGGCGATCACCGGCACCATGCCCATTTGCGCATAGCGCTCGCGCAGCGCGGGCTTGCTCTCGGCCTCGTTGAGTGCGGCGTTCAGGCGCTGCACCACGGGCGCGGGCGTGCCCGACGGGGCCACCAGCATGTTGAACGTGCCCGCCTCATAGCCCGGCAGCGTTTCCGCCAGCGTGGGAACGTCGGGCAGCGCGGGCGAGCGCTGGGGGGAATCCACCGCCACTGCCCTGACCTTGCCCGCCTTGATCTGCCCAATGGCTCCCGCCACCGACACCGAGGCCACCGCCACCTGCCCGCCCATCAGGTCGGACAGCGTCGGCGTGTCGCCCTTGTAGGCGATCTCGGGCATTTGCACGCCCGCCATGACCTTGAACAACTCGAACGCCAAGTGGGCCGGGCTGCCGGTGCCGCCATGGCCGTAGGGCATTTTGCCGGGGGCGGCCTTGGCCGCTTCGATGATCTGCCTGGCCGTGGCGAAGGGCGTGGCCGGGTTGGCCACGATCATCATTTCCACCAGCCCGGCATTGCCTACAAAAATCAGGTCCTTCTGGGTGAAGCCGGGCTTGGGACCGGAAATATGCGTCAACACCGACGGCCCCATGCCCGACAGCCCCAGCGTATAGCCGTCGGGGGCCGAGTGCGCCACCGCGTCCACGCCGATGTTGCCGGCGGCCCCGGCGCGGTTCTCCACCACCACGGACTGACCCAGCGAGGCGGTGAATTCCTGGGCGATCAGCCGCCCCGCGATGTCGGTCGACCCGCCCGGCGAGTAGGGAATGATGAGGCGGATGGGTCTGGACGGATAGTTTTGCGCCAACACGGCCGTGGCGGTGGCCAAACACAGCGCTCCCAGGCACAGGCCGCCGCCCCGCGCAATCGAAAACTGCCTCATCCTTCCCCCTTCGAACATCGCTTAGAAAATGATCACGCCGCGGCCATCGCCGCCCGCCGCGAGGTCGGCGAAGGCGCGCGGCGCCTCGTCGATGCCGTAGCGGCGCCGGATCAACTCGTCCAGCTTGAGCTTGTGGCCCTTGTACAGGCCCAGCAGCCGCGGGAAATCCACCTTGGGCACGCACGATCCGAAGTACGAGCCGGTGAGCGTCTTTTCCTCGAACGGCAGGCTCATGGTGCGTATGCTCAGGTTGTCGCTGGGCTTGGCCACGCCCACCACCACGGCCAGGCCGCCGCGGCGAATGGCCTTGTAGGCGAGCGCCGCGACTTCGCCATAGCCGATGCACTCGAAGGCGTAATCCGCGCCGCCGTCGGTGAGCTTCTTGATGGCCTTGGTGTGGTCCTCGCCCGCCTTGGTGAGGATGGTGTCGGTGGCGCCGAAGGCTTTGGCCAACTCCAGCTTGGACTCGCTCATGTCCACGGCGATGATGCGCGCCGCGCCCGCGACCGCGCAGCCCTGGATGACGTTGAGCCCCACGCCGCCCGCGCCGAACACCACGGCGCTGGAGCCCGGCTCGACCTTGGCGGTGTTGAGGGCCGCGCCCACCCCGGTGGTCACGGCGCAGCCCACCAGCGCCGCGCGGTCGAGCGGAATGGAGGAATCGATCTTCACCGCGCTGTGCACCGACAGCGTGGCGTACTCGGACATGACGCCGCAGCCGCACATGGCGCCCAGCGGCGCGCCCTTGGCGTCGGCGAAGCGGTAGCTGCCGTCCACCATGGTGACGTTCACCTTGTCGCGGTCCACGCACAGCACCGGACGGCCGATCAGGCAGAAGCGGCACTGGCCGCAGGCATAGGTGAACGACGACACCACGTGGTCGCCCACGGCGAAGTCGCGCACGCCCTCGCCCACCTCGACCACCACGCCCGCGCCTTCGTGGCCGAGCACCACGGGGGGCGGCAAGGGAATGGTGCCGTTGGTCACCGACAGGTCGCTGTGGCACACGCCGCAGGCGGCCAGCTTGACCATGATTTCGCCGGACCTGGGTGACTCGACGGTGACTTCTTCGACTGCGAGCTGGCCGCCGGTTTCCCGCAACACCACTGCCTTCGACTTGCGCGACACGAGATCACCCCCCTTGAAAGCGGCCTTTGGAAGCCGAAAAGCGTTGCGGATTCTATCTTAACGGGCGTAAAGCCGGCCCGGGCCTCGGGGTGCCATGCGGCAATGTCATTGTCTGAAATTTGGCCCTGCCGGGCGCCTTTTCCGGCCCAGGGCGCGGAGGGCGCCACTGCATCCCGCGCAATCATTATCCACTATACTCCCCCGGTATACCAAAGGAGCGGGATGACGATGGACTTCAATCTCAATGACGAACAGCAGATGCTGCGTGACGGCGTGGAGCGGTTCGTGCGGGACAACTACAAGTTCGAGACGCGGCGCGAACTGCTGACCACGCCCGAAGGCTTCAGCCGCGACAACTGGAAGCAATACGGCGAGCTGGGCTGGATCGGCATGAGCTTCCCCGAGGACGCGGGCGGCCTGGGCTTCTCCTTCGTCGAGACCGCCATCATTCTGGAGCAGTTCGGGCGCGGCCTGGTACTGGAGCCCTACACCGTCAACGCCGTGCTGTGCGCGCGCCTCATCGACCGCGCCGAGAACAAGGCGCTGCGCAACGATCTGCTGCCCGCCATCGCCGAAGGCAGGCTCATGGTGGCGCTCGCCCACGCCGAAGCCGGCTCGCGCTATGACCTCAAAGCCGTCAAGACCACGGCTACGGCGGCGAAGGACGGCTTCACCCTCAACGGCACCAAGACCTTGGTGCAGGCCGGCCCCAGCGCCGACAAGCTCATCGTGTCGGCCGCGGTGCAAGGCGGCTTCGCGCTGTTCGTGGTCGACAAGAAGGCCTCGGGCGTCAAGCTGAGCGAATATCCCCTCATCGACGGCACGCACGCCGCCGATATCGAGTTCAAGAACGTGGCGGTTCCCGCCTCGGCCCAGCTCGTGGGCGCCGCCAAGGCCTTCGACGTGCTCGAGGAAGCCGTGGACCGCGCGACGCTGGCGTCTGTGGCCGAGGCCCTGGGCGCCATGGAGCAGGTGCTGGACATCACCAGCGAATACCTCAAGACCCGCGTGCAGTTCGGCCAGCCCATCGGCAAGTTCCAGGCCCTGCAGCACCGCATCGCGGAGATGTTCGTCGAGACCCAGGAGACGCGCTCCATCCTCTACCGCGGCCTAGCCGGCATCGACGCCGATCCCAAGGCGCGGCGCCAGGCCGTTTCGGCGGCCAAGGTGTACGTGGGCAACGCCGGTCGCTTCGTAGGCGGCCAGGGCATCCAGCTCCACGGCGGCATCGGCGTGACCGAGGAATATTCGGTGGGCCACTACTACAAAAAGCTCGTCACCATCGAGAAGCTCTACGGCGACACCGACCACCACCTCGAACGCTTCATCGCCAACCAGTAACGAGTACCAGGCGAACGCGACGGTCAAATCACTTCAACCAAGAAGAAATACGAGGCTTCCCGCTCCCGCGGGAAGGGGCCGGCAAAGTCAGCGCCCGGTGAACTTTGCCGGCCGCTTCTCCTGAAAGGAGAGCACGCCCTCCTTAGCGTCCTCGGAGTTGTAGAGCCGCTGCTGCGTCGAAAGAATCCGCGACGCAGCCTCCAGCCAACCGTGATCGACCGCAATTCGCGCATTCTCCATCACCGCCCGAACCGCCAGCGGCGCCTGCTCGGAAATCCGCGTGGCAATCTCAAGTGCCCGCTCCAACTCCCTGCCCACCGGCACCACCTCCTGCACAAAGTTGAACGCCAACGCATCCGCAGCAGAGAACTCATCGCCGGTCAGCAACACCTTCATCGCATTCCCCCACCCCGCCCGCTCCACCATCCGAAAGGTCGCCCCACAGCCGGGCATGATGCCGCGCTTCACCTCGAGCTGGGAGAAACGGCAGTTGT
>DATNCF010000327.1:0-3218 GCA_035571675.1 Burkholderiales bacterium
TCCGCGTCGTACAGCGTGCCCGGCACCCAGCCTATGCCCCCTTCGGTGAACACCACGCGCATCCCTGGATGCCGCTCGAGTATTCCCGAGAAGATGAACGTCGCCAGCAGTCGGCGGAAAGGCTGAAACGAATAGGTTAAATCCGCGCCCAACGCGCCGGCCCCCGAGGTGGTCTGTCCGCGTACAAGTAAAGATAACGGTATGCCGCTCTCTTCGATCGCGTCCCACAACGGCTCCATGGCCGTTCGATTGAATTGCACCGCCGTGGGAAAGGCCGGTATCTGCATGGCCTTGAAGCCCCAGGCCTTGATCTTGGCGATGTAGTCGCGCGCGGCCTCCACCCGGTACAGGGCGGGAAGCAGCGCCACGGGCACCACGCGCCCGCCGGACTCGCGCTGCACCTCGGACATCCATTCGTTGTAGACATCGCAGCAGGCGAACACCAGGTCCTTGTCCGGATGGCCCAGCATGGGCATGGATTTCTGCGGGAACACGATGGACTTCTCGATGAGCTCGGCGTCCATGTCGGCAAGGCGCGAGGCCAGGTCGGCGACGCCGCGGCGCTCTCGGAGCGCAGACCCGGACTTGCGGATGCCGCCCGAGGCCGCATCTCGGCCGTCGATCTCGATGTGGTAGCCGGTCTCGTCCCGGAAGATTCGCGGTGCGCGGTCCTTGTACTTGGCCGGCAGGCGCTCCTCGTACAGGCCCACCGGCTCCTGATAGTGGTCGTCTGCCGAGATGACGCGCGTGCCGGCGGGAGGCCGCCAGGTGACGGGGGGAATCACCCGGTCGCCCGGGAAGGGAATGGGTTCCATCTTCATGGCTCTCTCCTTTGCGCCGTTCCGGGTCCATTCTAGCCCGACATCCAATCCGGCTGAACCCCCATTAATCGTATACTGGAATGACCAGGGGGAGACGCTCATGCGCCGACTGATATTCGAAACCGAACACGACACCTTCCGCGACTCCGCGCGGCGCTTTTTCCAGACCGAGGTGGGGCCGCATTCCGAGCGCTGGCGCGAGCAGGGCTTCGTGGACCGCGAGGCCTTCGCCAAGGCCGGCGCGCAGGGCTACCTGCTCATATGGGCGGGCGAGGAGTACGGCGGCCCCGGCATCGCCGACTTCCGCTATGAGCAAATCATCATCGAGGAAAACGCCCGCCACGGCGACCTGTGCTTTTATATGACCCTGCATTCGCGCCTGGTCGCGCCCTACATCGACAAGCTGGGCACCGCGGAGCAGAAAAAGCGCTTCCTTCCGGGTTGCGTGAAGGGCGAGACCATTCTCGGCATCGCCATGACCGAGCCGGGCACGGGCAGCGACCTCGCCGGCATGAAGACCCGCGCCGAGGACCGCGGCGACCACTGGCTGCTGAACGGCTCCAAAACCTACATTTCCAACGGCCAGATCGGCGACCTGTTCATCGTGGCGGCACACACCGATCCCTCCTCCACCCATGGCCTGGGGCTGTTCTTGGTGGAACGCGGCATGCCGGGCTTCGAGCGCGGGCGGCGCCTGAAAAAAATGGGCCTGCAGGCGCAGGACACCTCGGAACTGTTCTTCGACAATGTGCGCGTGCCCAAGGCCAATGTGCTGGGCGACGCCACGAAGGGATTCCGCTACCTCTCCACCCAACTCGTGGAGGAACGGCTCATCGCCGCCGCCGGCGCCATGGCCTACGCGCAAACTGCCTTCGACATCACCCTGGATTACGTGCGCGAGCGCCGCGCCTTCGGCCGCCCCATCGGCACCTTCCAGCACAACCGTTTCGTGCTGGCGGCGCTGCGCGCCGAGCTCGACGCCATGCAGACCTACGTGGACCAGTGCGTGCTCGAGCACAACGCCGGCCGCCTGGAGGCGGAGACCGCCGCCGGTGCCAAGCTGCTCGCCACCGAGCTGGAGGGCAAGGTCATGGACGCCTGCGTGCAGCTTCACGGCGGCGCCGGCTACATGGACGAGTTCCGCATCAGCCGCATGTACCGCGACGCGCGCATCACGCGCATTTTCGCCGGCTCGTCCGAGATCATGAAGGAGATCATCGGACGGTCTCTGGGGCTGGACGAGCGCAAGCTGAAGTAGGGCGCCAAGGCCAGGCGAGCGCCCTAAGCGACTGCTCCGGAGAGTAGCCGCCGAGGGTTTGGTGCTTTATCAGGGTTTGCAGAAAGCCGGCTTCTTGCCGCCCTTGGACTTGTCGTTGCCGCTTCCGCTGCCCCCGCCGCTGCCGCTGCCCGAACTGCTCTCTCCGCCGAAGCTGTCGGGATCCCCGCCCACAGTGCCGTGCGGGTCGGTCAGGGTGGGATTGCCCGTGCCTGTGCCCGTGGTCGGCGGGGTGGTGCTGACCAGGGTGGTCGGAGGGGCGGTGTTCTGGTTGGTGGTCTTGTTCAGGTCCGCGATGGTGTTTTGCTGCTGATCGGCAGCGGCGTCGCTGACCGCCTGTTGCACCGAGGTAGCGCCCGAAATGAGCAGGGATCCCGCCGCGTGCAGCAGCGCCAGAGCCCCGGCCGCAGGGCCGTCGGTGAGTTTGACCGATGCTGACGCCGGAAGGGTATGGATCACCAGGTCCCCGGCGGTGGCATCCACCTTGGCGAAGGCGTTGATCGCCGTGCCGCCATTCACCAGCAAGTCGCCATTGAGAGCCAGCGTGACCGAACTGCCACTCAGGGTAACCGGGCTGGCGCCAGCATTCACAGCCAAATCGCCGGCGCTGGTCACGATATACAGATTGCCTGCGGTCTGGAAATTATTGTTCACGTCCGTGGAGCTGGCGTAAATAAACAGATTCCCAACGCCGCTGCCCAGGCTAACCGCGCCATCCACCGTGACCGGGCTGAGGTTGAGGGCCAACGTGCCGGCGGTGATCTGGTTCAACTCTGCGTTGGACAGGCCGAAGCCCGACAGCCCGCCGCCCAGCGTGACGGCCCCGCCGGACAGATTGTTGATGGTCACGGTACCGGTACCGGCGTTCACCGGCGCGGTGATGTTCATGTCGGCGCCGCCCAGCGTGATGGTGCCTCCCGAGCCCACGTTGATGGTGCCGTTGACGTTGAGCGTGCCGGCCGATGCGGTCAAGTCCAGTGCATTGACCGCGCTCAGGCTGCCGGTGCTGAGGCTGCCGCTCGCCTGGGTGATGGACAGGTGCCCAAGCGTTGACGCAATGGTGCCGCCCGAACGGTTGTAACTGTTGGTGATGAAGAAGCTCCCGGGGCTGGAACCACCGC
>DATNCF010000328.1:0-11822 GCA_035571675.1 Burkholderiales bacterium
CGGATGTGCGCTTCATCGTGACCTTTGCCGTCATGCTGCTGGTGGGTCTGGTCATCAGCAACCTGACCGCGAACCTGCGCAGCCAGGCGCGCATCGCGGGCTATCGTGAAAAGCGCGCACAGAGCCTGTATGACATCAGTCGCGAGCTGGCAGCGGCGCCTTCGGTGGACGAGGCCATCGCCACAGCCGTAAAGCACATCGGCATCGAATTTACCAGTCAGAATGTGATCCTGATGCCCGACCGCGAGGGGCGCATTGTACTGCCGAGCGCTGCTGCGCACGCCTGCTCTCTGCGCGGATCGGACCTTGCCGTCGCGCAGTGGGTATATGACAATGCGCTCAGGCAAAGCGTCATGCAGACAGGCGCCGCCACCGACAAGCGTCCGATCGCGGGACGTGGCACCGACACGCTGCCCAGCGCCGAGGCGGTGTACATGCCGGTGCAAAGCGGCTCGGGATCTGCTCCCGTGGGGGTCCTCGCCATCCTGCCAGTCAATCTGCGCCGTGTGTTCCTGCCCGAGCAACAACGCCTCCTTGAGACCTTCCTCACTCAGACAGCACTGGCAATTGAGCGTCTGCGCTATGCCTCGGAAGCGCAGACTGCCCAAGTCAAGGTGGAAACGGAAACGCTGCGCAATTCGCTCCTCGCCGGCATTTCACACGACTTGCGCACCCCGCTTGCGGCCATTGTCGGCGCGGCGAGCAGCCTCGCGGAGGATGACGGGCGGCTAAACGATACGGCACGCCGGGAACTCGCTGTCTCGATATATGAAGAAGCGCAGAGCATGACCCGCCTTGCCGTCAACATTCTTGACATGGCCCGACTGGAATCCGGTGCAGTCCGTCCGAAGCTCGATTGGTGTCCGATAGAAGAGGTGGTCGGCTCGGTGCTTAACCGGATGCATAAACGGCTTGAAGACAGAGCCGTGGAAATCAAGCTCGCCGAAGACTTACCGCTGGTCCGGCTTGATGCCGTGATGATCGAACAGGTGCTGGTAAACCTCCTGGAGAACTGTCTCAAATACACGCCGCGCGATAGCCCGATCAGCATTGAGGCCGTCATCGAAGGCCCGGGATTCGCAGCAGTCGATGACAGGACAGACTTGGGTGCGACCAAGAAGCATGTGAATTTCGCCCGCATCAGTATCTCCGACCGGGGCCCCGGAATACCGCCCGGCTCAGAGGAGCGGCTTTTCGACAAATTTCACCAGGAGTCCCCGGAAAGCGCGCACGGTGGCGTTGGGTTGGGCCTGACCATTTGCCAGGCCATTGTCCAAGCACACGGCGGCCGCATTTGGGCCGAGAACCGTTCCGGCGGCGGCGCCCGTTTCACCTTCACCCTGCCGCTCGATGACGCCCCGCCAAAGATTGAAGAACCAGAAGACGAAGCAGGAGCTCGTCATGAGTAATCCCCGACCGCAGGTTATCGTCATCGAAGATGATGCCCAAATTCGCCGATTCATGCGCGCCGGCCTCGGCGCCCATGGATTCGAAGTCCACGAAGCGGAAACCGGCAGGAGTGGACTTGCAGCCGTGATGCACAGCAAACCCGCTTTGGTCATCCTGGACCTTGGGTTGCCGGACATGGATGGTGTGGACGTGGTTAGACAACTGCGGGAATGGACTTCGATGCCTGTGCTGGTGCTCTCGGCAAGGACCCTGGAATCAGACAAGATCGCGGCGCTGGACGCCGGCGCCGACGATTATGTGACCAAACCGTTCGGAATGGGCGAATTGCTGGCCAGAATCCGTGTAGCGCTGCGGCACAGTGATGGGACTGGAAGTGCGCAAGCACGCAACCCCGTATTTGAAGCCGGTACGCCCGACTGGAAAATCAAGGTTGATCTTGCCCGTCGCAATGTAGTGGTCAACGGTCAGGAGGTTCACTTTACTCCCATTGAATATCGTCTTCTTGCGATGCTTGTCCGACATGCCGGGAGGGTGCTGACCCATCGCCAATTACTAAAGGAAGTATGGGGACCGGCCCATGTTGAGCACACGCATTATTTGCGCATCTATATGGCGGTGCTACGCAACAAACTCGAACAGAACCCGGCCCGGCCGCGAGTCCTGCTCACCGAATCAGGCGTCGGCTACCGACTCGTCGAGGGACATACGAATGCAACAGCGTCGAAGGTGGATACCTGAACATGGAAGGCTGCGTTGAGTCGGTGTTCGCGCTCCAATTTGGTGCGCCCGTTTTGGAGCGTGACGTCGTGTACCAACGTCTGGAACCTGCCGTCGATGTCTTTTTGACAGTTTGCGCCGCTGCAGAGCGGCTGACGCACGGATAAAATTCGAACATGGCCAGTTCACGTCGCGCCGCGCTTGTGCAACGCAATCTTCAAGTCGGGGTTACGCCGGAACGCCGGACCGCTGAGCGCCGCCAGTCAACCGCCGCGCTGACCCTACTGGCGCTGGGCGTAGTATATGGGGACATCGGAACAAGCCCCCTGTACGCCGTGAAGGAAACGTTCAATCCCGCTCACGGCATGCCATTCTCCGAGGAGACAGTGGTGGGCGGGATTTCGACCATTCTCTGGTCGATCATGATCGTGGTTTCGCTCAAGTACGTAGTCCTCATCATGCGCGCGAACAATCGCGGAGAGGGAGGCATCATGGCCCTGCTCGCGCTCGCGCAATCATCGGTCCGTGGGGACTCACGATGGCGAGCGGTCATCGCGCTGGCGGGCCTCACCGGCGCCGCCCTTTTTTTTGGCGACGCGGTCCTGACGCCCGCGATATCGGTGTTGTCCGCTGTTGAAGGGCTGGAGGTGGGCACGGTGGCCCTAAGCGGCTACATCGTACCGCTGGCTGTCGGCATTCTCATCGCGCTATTTGCGTTTCAACGCCACGGCACGGCAGTGGTGGGTGCTGCCTTCGGGCCCATCTGTGTTCTCTGGTTCCTTTCACTCGCAGCGGTGGGCATTTGGGACATCGTGCAGACACCATCGATACTGAGAGCTATCGACCCACTGCATGCCGTTCGCTTCGTCACAGCGTACGGTTTCACGTCATTTGTCGTACTGGGAGCTGTCCTGCTCTCGTTCACAGGCGCGGAGGCGCTATACGCTGACATGGGTCATCTGGGAAAAAGGCCGATAAGGCTTGCATGGTTCGGGCTGGTCTTTCCATCGTTGTCGCTTAATTACCTCGGTCAAGGCGCAGTGCTCATCGCCAATCCAAAGGCACTCGATAATCCTTTTTACATCCAATTTCCCGAGTGGGCGCTGTACCCAATGGTCGGTCTCGCCACGGCGGCCACCGTGATCGCCTCTCAGGCCACGATTACCGGCACGTATTCGCTCACCAAACAGGCAATTCAATTGGGCTATTTGCCGCGCATGACGGTGCAGCAGACTTCGGCACGGGAAATCGGCCAGATTTATCTGCCGGCTGTTAACCTTGTGCTATTGGTGCTCGTCATCGCCGCAGTTGTTGAATTCGGCTCCTCCACTAACCTGGCTTCTGCCTACGGTCTCGCGGTTACAGGCACTATGGTGGTGACCACCTTCCTTACTTTTTTCGTCATTCGTTACGGTTGGGGCTACAACCTCGCGCTTTGCATTCTCGCCACGGGGTTCTTTCTTATCGTAGATACTGCGTTCTTCGCCTCCAGCATGCTGAAGGTGCTGGAAGGCGGCTGGTTCCCACTGACCCTGGGAGGCGTCATGCTGCTGCTGATGAGCACGTGGCGACGCGGCCGCGACTTGCTCTTGAATCGGCTTGAGAGCCAAGCCATTCCGCTCGACAATTTTCTTGAGTCACTGTTCCAGCATCCGCTGCACCGCGTCGACGGTACGGCTGTGTTCATGGTGGCAAACCTGGATGCGGTGCCGCACGCACTCTTGCACAACCTGTCGCACAACAAGGTGCTGCACAAGCGGGTCGTCTTTCTACACGTGCGCATCGCAGAAGTGCCGTGGGTGCCGTTTGAAGAACGCGTTACAGTGCGCTCCCTCGGTAATGGCTGCTGGACTGTGCTTATCCGCTATGGCTTCAAGAACGTGACCGATGTTCCCAAGGCACTGGAGCTGTGTTCTGCGCACGGGCTGGCCTTTGAGCTGATGGAAACGTCATTTTTCCTTAACCGGGAAACCATCATTTCCACACCCGGCGGGGGCATGGCACTGTGGCGAGAACGCATGTTCGCCACCATGGCGCGAAACGCCAGCAGCGTCGTGGATTACTTCCAGATACCCAGCAATCGCGTCATTGAACTGGGCACACAGATTGAGATTTGAAATGTCTGTCTGGCTGGCTCAAGGTAGGCCAAAGAAGAATTATCCCAATGGACGCAGGGGTCAGTGGTCCGCCTCAGTTTTGAGCCTAGTTTCTGGCACGGTTTCGGGCATGGGCTCGATGTTGACCGGAATCGCGGACAGCCTGGCCATGGAATTGATGGGCCCATGGTACTTGCCCGTCGGGATGAGCAGTCCGGTCGCAACAGCGCGGTCATCGACCGCATCAAGGTCACCTCGCTCGTGCCTGCCCACAGCACGCCCGAGGAACTGGTGCAGGCCTACGACGCGGAGCTCAAGCTGTTCGCCGACACCGCCGAGCAGATCGGCTTCAAACCGCAATAAATCCGGTCCGGCCGCAAGCGGGAGCGGCTGCGCAGGCGGGGGGCGGCTGCCTCACGCGGGCCGGCCCGCCTTCTTCCGTGCGGCTTTTTGCGGCGCTCCGGCGGAGGCGGCCTCTCCGCCCGCGTCCGCCAGCATCCCGCGAAGCAGCCAGTCGATGGACTGCCGGGCGATGTCTCGGGGACCCAGGGCGCCCTCGGGCCGGTACCAGCGCCCCATCATGGACAGCGCGCCGGCGAAATTGGAGGTCACGATCTTGGGGTCGCCGCGCCGGATCGAGCCTTCATCCATGGCGCGCCGCACCACCTCGCGCAGCTTAAGCTCGGTCTTCTTGCGCATGCTGCGCAGCCGCTTGCGGGTCAGCTCGGGGAGGTGCGCCTCGCCGACGGTCACCAGGAAGCGGCTGAACGGGTCGAGCGTCACCTCCGAATATTTGTACATGATGGCCACCAGGATATCCAACCCCGAGGATTCGGATTCCATCAACTCGCCGACCACCTGGTCCGTGCTCTTGAGTCCGCTCTGGACGCACTCGTACAGGATTTGCTCTTTGTTCTCGAAGTAGTAGTAAAGCGTGGGCTTGGACATGCGTACGCGCCTGGCAATGTCGTCGAGCGAGGTGGCCGCGAAGCCGCGCTCCGAAAACAGTTGCGCGGCAACGTTCATCACGGCTCGGCGCTTGAGATCCCGCACTTGCCGGCGGTAGCGCAGATCGGTCCAGTCGGACGGCGCGTCTTCGATGGTGTTTTTGGATTTTGGGGGCATCAAACCGTACGCTTCTCGAATTTGCAGCCGCGAGTGTAGTGTTTATTGGGAGTGTACGTTCACGCGCGAAGGCGAGCGTCCCAAGCGCAGCGGCCATGAGCGGCACTCCACGCGGTTGCGCGAATCCAACCCCAGGGCATCGAGCAGGTGCGCCGGGCATAGCCCCGCAGGACGCGCCGATGAAGCCCGCCGAAACGTTCAAGGCCGCCGAGCGTGGCGCAGCGCGCGTCGGCGCCTGCCGGGAGCCCCTGTCGGGAGCCCCTGCCGGGCGAAGGTTAATGGTTCCTCGGCAGCCAGCGCGGCAGCGATGCGCCCACCGGCTCGGGCGGCCTGGCGAAGTACGCCTCGGTCTCGGAGTAGCGCAGCGGCGGGGCGACGTACTCCAGCAGCCCGAACGGGCTGTCCATGCGCCGCAGCCGCGGCGCGCCGAGGTCGCCGGGGCGCGTGGCGGCAGGATATTGCCCCAGGGCCTGGATCCAGTGCGCCATGCGCGCCAGCGACAGGCGTACGTGCCAGCTTCCCCCTTCGCGCGCGCGCCGGCCCAGCGTGGCCACGACCGCGGCCGCGCCCAGGAAGCCGGCAATACCGTCGGTGACGATGCCCGGCGGCGAGATCTTGTGCGTATCCCGTTTGGCCTCGTCGTCGACCATGCCGCTCGAGGCCAGCGCCACCGGGTCGAAGCCGGCGCGCCCTGCCCATGGGCCTTCCAGCCCGTAGCAGCTGATGGTGACGTAGATGATGCCGGGCCTCAACGCGGCGGCCTGGGCGGGCGAGAAACCGCGCGCGTCCAGCAGGCCCGGCCGCCACGACTGCACGAACACGTCCGCCTCGCCGAGCAGCGACCGCAGCGTGGCCGCGTCGCCCTCGTCGAAGTCGATAATGGCCGAGCGCTTGCCGATGCCGGTTTCGAGCGTGATGCCGGGCGCGTCAGCCAGGTCGAGCCGGATGGGGCCCAGGTGCAGCACGTCGGCGCCCTGCTCGGCCAGCCCGCGCGACAGCGACGGGCCGGCGAAGACATGGGTCATGTCGGCCACGCGCACGCCCTCGAGCGGACGCGCCGCGCGGCCCAGCGGGAGCGGCGCGCCGTCGCCGATGCGCTCGATCTCCACCAGCGGCCGGCTGGCGATGAGCTTGCCGTGGGGGTGCGCCGCCCACTCCTCGCGGGTGCGCACCAGCGTGCCGGTGAGGCCGGCGCGCATGAAGGCCTGGTCCAGGTCCTCGCCGCCCCAGCGGCCCACCGCGTTGGCAGCGGCGGCGGGGTCATTGGCGCAATCCAGCAGCTTCAGCACGCCGTCGCGCAGCTTGGGGTAGTTGGCGGTGATGTAGAACATGCGCCCGTCGCGCGTGGGGAAAAAACCATTGCACCCCAACGACATGCGCTCCAGGTGGTGGGCGCGGCGGCCGTTGCGCTTCAGCCACGGAAAGGGGTTCATGGCGAACACCGTGTCGCGCGGATCCAGGGACACACGCTGCGCCTGCCCGCCGCGCTGCTCCCACAACGCGGCGATGGCCGCCCCCTGGGCGGCGAGCGCCAGGCTGCCGGACAGGGCGATGCGATGCGGGCTTTCAAGCGCCGGCGGCTCGCCGTCGATGGAGACACGGCTTTGGGCGCCCGACAGCCCGAGCAGATTCACCAGCTCCGCAAACGGTTCCTTCCACGCCCCGACAAATTCCACGTTGCCTCCTTGTCGACGCCGTCTCGTTAATGTACTGCGTCGGCGCCTGCCGGAGCCCAGGCGAGTTCCGGTCACCACCATGCGCGCCGACAAATAATACTAGGTATATTTCCGCCTATCACGAAGGAACCGGCGCTGTAATTTTTTTTGGCAATACGCAAAGAGAACGTCATGCACATCAAGAACCGGACCGATTCGCCGCAGTGGCGCGCCCGGGTCCCTTACATCGAGGGCTGGCGCCAGGCCGGCTTCTACGCCGGGCGCAACCTCGCGCGGGAAATGCAGGCTGGCCTCGCCCGCCACGGCGAGACCCGGGCCGTGTTCGTGGTCGAGCGGCAGGTGCGCGAAACCACGGCCAACGAGTTGTGGCAGGACGCGGGCAAAATCGCCGGCGCCCTGGCCGCGCGAGGGCTGCGCGCCGGCGACGTGATCGTCAACCAGTTGCCCAACTGCCGCGAAACCATGCTGATTTTCATCGCCGCACTGCGCCTGGGCCTCATCGTGGTGCCGGTGATCCACATCTACGGGGCCAACGAACTCGGCTACATCCTGCGCGCTTCCCGCGCCAAGGCGCTCGCGATGCCCTCGCGCTGGGGCAAAATCGATTTCCCTGAGCGCGTGCGCGCCTTGGGCGACCTGCCCGACCTGGAAATGATCATCGCCGTCGGCGGGGGCAGCCTGCCGGGGCCCTCGCTGGCGTGGGAGGAACTCGAAGCGCACCGCGGGCCGGCACCCGAACTCTCGACCGCCCACGGCGACGACATCTGCCTGATGAACTTCACCTCGGGCACCACCTCGGCCCCCAAGGGCGTGATGCACAGCCACCACAGCCTCATCGCCGCGGCGCTCACCGTTCCGCCCGTGGAGGTGGACGTGCGCGGCGCGCCGGCCCTGCGCATCGGCCCGGCCGGTCACATCGCCGCCATCCAGGGCCTGCCACGCGCCTTCCTGCTGGGCGACGAAATGATCCACGTCGACCAGTTCGAGCCCGGCCTGGTGCTGGAGTTGTGCGAACGCTTCAAGGCCAAGCGTTCGGCGGGCGTGCCCACCCACTTCCTGTCCCTGATCGAGGCCAGCGGCGGCCGCATGCCCGAGTCGCTGAAAATCCTGCTGCTGGGCGGCGCCAGCGTGCCGCCGGCCATCATCGAGCACTTCGAAAAATTCGGCGTCACCGCGGTGCGGAGCTGGGGCTGCACCGAGCACCCCACGATCACCTCGGGCGAGCCCAGCGACTCGCTGCACAAGCGCGCCAGCACCGACGGCCGCGTCGCCAAGCACAACTACGTGCGGGCGGTGGACGATGAGGGCCGCGAAGTGCCGCGCGGCCAGGCCGGAGAGCTGCTGTCGCTGGGACCGAAAATGTTCCAGGGCTACCTGGACGCCTCGCTCGATGCCGCGGCCTTCACGGACGACGGCTTCTACCGCACCGGCGACATCGGCGTCATCGACGCCGACGGCTATGTCACCATCGTCGACCGCAAGAAGGACATCGTGGTGCGCGGCGGCGAGAACATCTCTTCGCGCGAGGTCGAAGACTTGCTCATGCGGCACCCCGCCGTGTTCGAAGCCGCCGTGGTCGGATGGCCGGACGAGCGCATGGGCGAGCGCGTGGGCGTGTTCGTGCAGCTCAAGGCCGGAGCCGCGCTGAGCCTGGAGGAAGTCCGCGAACACTTTTCACGCCTGGGCGTGGCGGTGCAAAAGACACCCGAGCGCCTGGTCGTGGTCGATGACCTGCCGCGCAACCCGACCGGGAAGGTCATCAAAACCGAGCTGCGGAAAAAAGCGCGCGGAAATTGATTCCGGGGTTGGCGGCGGATCAGATTCGCGGCCCGCCCCTCACCTGTCCGAGGCAGCGTCCAGGCTTTTGCGCGCCAGCGACCAGCGGTGCACTTCGGACGGGCCGTCGTAAATGCGGAACGCGCGCACGTCGCGGAAGATGCGCTCAACCACGGTGTCGCGCGTCACGCCCAGGCCGCCGAGTATCTGCACGCAGCGGTCGGCCACGCGCCACACCGCCTCGGAGCAGATCACCTTGCACATGGAACTCTCGCTGTTGCCGCGCCCGCCCTGGTCCAGCACCCAGGCCGCGTGCCAGATGGCGAGGCGCGCCACGTGGATGTCCATGTCGTTGTCGGCCAGCATGAAGCCCACGCCCTCGTGCTCGCCCAGGCGCTTGCCGAAGGCCTGGCGCTTCGCGGCGTAGCGCCGCGCGATGTCGTTGGCGCGCACCGCCGCCCCCAGCCAGCGCATGCAATGCGTGAGCCGCGCCGGGGCAAGGCGTATTTGGGCGTAGCGGAAGCCCTTGCCGATTTCGCCCAGCACGTCGGCCGCCGGCACGAACAGGTTGTCGAACCTCACCACCCAGTGCCCGCCCGTGAAGCTGGAGTCCATGGTGTCGAGCTGGCGCTCCAGGGTGATGCCCGGGGTGGTCATGTCTGCCAGGAACAGCGTGGCGCCGCCGTCCGGCATCCTGGCCATGATGATGGCGAAGGCCGCTTCCTTCGCGCCGGTGATCAGCCACTTGGTGCCGTTGATGCGATAGCCATCGCCGTCGGGCGTTGCGCGCGTCGCCAGCAGGGCGGGATCGGCCCCGGCGCCATCGGGCTCGGTCATGGCGAAGCACGACCGGGACTGGCCGCTCGCGAGCGGGCCCAGCCAGCGCCGGCGCTGTTCCGGGTTGGCCGCGACGTCGAGCAGGTGGATGTTGCCCTCGTCGGGCGCCGCGCAGTGCAGCGCCACCGGTCCGAGCATGGAATAGCCCGCGGCCTCGAAAGCGATGGCGCGGCCGAAGTGGGTCAGGCCAAGGCCGCCGAATTCGTGCGGCGCATGCGGGGCAAGCAGCCCGTGGCGTGACGCCCGTCCGGTCAGCTCGCGGCGAAACGGCTCGGTGGGTCCATGGCTGGTCCAGCGCGGATCGGACTCCAGGGGAATGATCTCGGCCTCGATGAAGGCGCGAATGCGCCTGGCCAGTTCTTGCAGATCGGCGGGAACAGTGAAATCCATGCTTGTTATACCGTGGCGACGGGAGTGAGAGGGGAACCGGCGCTGCCGGGCAGGCGCAGCGGCGGCGCGGTGAGGAAGAAATGCCGGCGGCCATGATGGCCCAGCCAGCCGGCCAGCTCGGTCAGGTACCACAGTTCGCCGAGGTGAATGCCCTGCTTGAACAGGCAGTGCTCGTGCAGCGGCAGCATGGCCCGTGGGCCCTCGGATCGCACTTTGCTTCCCGCTTTGTTTCCTTTGGCGCGCACCTCGACCCCGGTATTGTCGGCGCAAATGGCCACGATGCCGCTGGCGCTGATCCATTCCAGCAGGCGCGGGTCGTCGCCGTCCAGTCCCGAACAGGCGTGGTGCAGCGTGTCCAGTTCGGGCTGGTCGCCCATTTCGAGCAGCAGATCGGCAAAGCCCGTGTACAGGCACAGGAAGTCGCCCGGAGCCACTTCGGCCTTCTGCGCCTTCATGATGGCCATGAGTTCGTCGTATCCCACGGCCGTGCGCGCGCGGCCGTGCACGGCGTGCAAGTCGACCAGCGTGCCGCGCCCCTGCACGCCGGCCACCGCCATGTTCTCGATGCCCAGCGCCTTGACGCGCGGCGTGTCCTCGCCCGGCGGAACGAAAATGTCCTGGTCGCCGCGAAAGCCGTTGTAGTAGACCTTTTCCGGCACGCCGTCGCCGTCGGCGTCGAACAGCGAGCCCATGTGCAGCAGCGCGTCCCACTGCGTCGAATACTGCGTGAACAGCGTGACGGCGTCGTCGCAGGTCACGTCGGTGTGTTCGTGCACGCCGGTCACGAGGCGGTAGGGCAGGTTGAAATTGCTCTCGCCGCCGCGCAGGATGGCGAAGCGCTTGGGCGGACGCCGCGTGGGGAACATGCCGTTGCCGCCCGGGCAGTCGAGCGGCAGGCTGAGGCAGAAGGCGATGCCCTCCTGCACTTCGCGCGCCGCTGCTTTCCTGATGGCGGGCGTGAGCAGGTTCATCTTGCCGCGCTGATCCTCGTCGCCGAAATCGCCCCAGTTCGAGCCCCGCGGCCGGTTCTTCCAACGTCTCATGGACTACTCCCCTTTTGCCCGCGGCGCGTTGAGCGCGATCATGACGTCGGCCGCCGATGGCCGGTGCCCTCGCCCATGTCCCTTCATGTCAGCGGTCGCGGTATTGTGCACGGCGGCGCTCGAGAAAGGCGCGTATGCCTTCCTTGGCGTCCTCTCCTGCGGTGAGGCGGGCACTGTATTCCTGGGTGAGCTTGTAGCCCTCCTGCCAGGGCATGCCCTCGACGGCGTTGTTGCAGATCTTGTTGGCCTTGAGGGCAGGCAGGCTTTTCTTGGCGATCTGCGCCGCGATTTCCATGGCCTTGGGCAGCACCTGGTCGGGCTCGACGATGTAGTTGAAGAATCCTGTGTCGCGCAATTCTTCGGCGCTGAAACGCCGCCCGGTGTAAATCATTTCCCGCACCTTGGCAGCCGGCATGGCGAGGCGCGTGAGCTGGATGCCGCCCGAGGCCACCACGCCGCGGTCGATTTCGGGCTTGGCGAACATGGCCTTGCTCGAGGCCACCCGCATGCAGCACATGGCCGCCATGGAGAGGCCCACGCCCACGGCGTGGCCGTTGATGGCGGCAATCATGGGCCGGTCGATGTTGTACAGCCGCGGCAGGCAGCGGTTGATGAGTTCGTAGCGGGCGAGACGCGTGTCGTGGTCCAGGGTGGAAAAGTCGTTCAAGTCCGCCCCGCCCACCCAGGCGCGCGACCTGGGCGAGCCGGTGAGGATGCCCACGCGGATGTCGTCCGAGCCTTCGATGAGATCG
>DATNCF010000329.1:0-4536 GCA_035571675.1 Burkholderiales bacterium
CCGTTGCTGGCCCCAGAAGCGGGCGCGATCACCGAGTGGTGCCAGTGCTTGGCGAAGGTCGCGCACAGAGGCATAACCGCCGGCGCCGAAGATTTCCAGGCTGATCTGGGGATGACGGGCGATGATGGGCGCCAGGTATTCGAACAACAGCGGCCACTGCTTGATCGGCGTGAGGCGAGAGACGATCCCGAGGGTCAAACCGGAGCGGCGCGAGAAGGCCGGCGCAGAGCGAAGGGCAGTGGTCAGGGGTTCGAGCACGCCGAGCGCGCGGTCGCGCAGTTTGCGGCGATCCCAGTCGTACTCGCTGGTTCTACGAATTTCACCCGGCGCCGCGCCACGTTCAAGGTCGGCCACGCCATACAACGGTTCTGGCCAGACATTGGTCAAACCCTTGGCCTTGGCGCTGTCCAATACGTGGCGCGACACGGCAAACAGCCGCTTATAGTGATTGAGACCGGCGGGATCGCGGTCAAACAGAGGCATGTGCAGAAAACCCGCGACCACGTACCGCGCCGACCAGGCGCGGGCCTCGTGAACCGCCAGAACATTGTGAGTGATCACCAGGGACCGATCCGGCAGCGCGGCGGCAACCTCATTGAGCGATGCCACGGGCACCACCTCGGCTTTCACGTTGAGCCGGCTCCAGAAATCCGCATCCGCATTCACATACAACACCACCCGCCAGCCCAATTCGGCCAGCGCCGCGCACGCAAAGCGCGCGTACACCTCGCCACCGCCGAAGTGGCGCTGCATATTGATCTGGTAGAGAGTGCGCATCAAGCCTGCATACCGGCAACGCGCGCCAGCATCTGCGCCAGTTCCGCCGACACCTTGGCCGGATGCAGCTCGCGAGCCAGATACGCCGCCGCCGCCCGCCGTTCATCCATGGAAGGCGGCTTGTCCAGCAGCCTCGCTGCCGCGTTCGCCCAGTCGGCCGCGTTTCGATCGGCAACCACCTGTCCCGCGCGTGCATCCAGCATCCATGGCCCGGCGCCCACGCCCTTCGATACAAGGCTCGGCGTGCCGGCCAGCCCCGCTTCGATCACGCCGTAGTTGAACGTGTCCACCAGCGAAGGCGCGAGGTGCACGTCGGCGGCGGCGAGGTAGCGCTTGACCACGTGAATGTCGAGGTTGCCGGGAAAGATCACCTTATCCGCGATGCCAAGCTCCTGCGCCCGCTTGAGAAGCGCCGCCTGATAGCTGCCGAAGCCCGGAACAACCCGATCGCCGCCACAGATCATGAGCCGCGCCCTGGGATGAGTGGGTAACAGGCCGGCCAGAGTCTCGACCGCCATTTCCAGGCCCTTGACGGGTGCCAAGCGGCACATGGTGATGAGCAACTGCGTACCCTCACCCAAACCATGCCGTCCGAAAACCTCTTTACGCGCCGTCTGTCGAAATCCATCCAGATCTGCGTTCACCCACATCCAGGAGGGTATGTGCAGGGGAATGACTTCGATCTTGCCCGCCACGCAGCCCCCTTCCACCAGCGCGTCGCGCGTCACCACCGAATTGGCGCGCACCGCATGGCAGCGTTCCAGCACCCAGCGCTTGGCGCGCTGCAGGAACGGGCTGTCGGGCCGGCCGGGATAGGCCAGCGCGATGCGCAGGTGATCGGTGTCGTGCACGCCCAGCACCCAGCGCGCGCGCGCCGGCGCGGCCAGGGCCACGAACATGCCCATCCAGTCGTTTTCCACCAGGTACACGTCGCGATCAGAAGTCGCCTGCAGAAAGCGCCGCACGGCCAGCAGGGTAGTAAAAAATCGCCGGCCCAGCCAACGCTTGGTCAACTTGTCCGGCAGCCACATGAGCGGATGGCGCGCCTGATGATGAATGGCAAAAAACTCGATGCCGTCCTCGCGGAGCCGGGTAAAACTCCGCGCGCCGGAGGCGCGCGCATCGTCAGTGTAGACGGCTACATCGTGGCCTTGACGGACCCATTCGCGCGCGTTGTCCAGGAACACCGTGCCCCAGATGCCGGGGGCGACAACACCGATTTTCATGAGCGAAAGGACATGCGCTATAGAGGAACGCGAAAAGCTTGAATCCACTGCGACAGCACCAGCAGCGCCCACAGGCGATTGCTGTGCGACGCACGGCCGGAGAGATGATCCTGCACCATGGTTTCCACCCGCTCCTGGCGTATCCAGGGCGAAAGAGCGCGCGCCCCCAGTAGTTGGTCGCGCATCAACTCGCCAAGGTCTTCGCGCAGCCACTTCTCCAGCGGCACCGAGAATCCCTTTTTTTGTCTTTCCATGAAACCTGCCGGCAACCAGCCCTTGAACGCCTCTTTCAAAATGCGTTTGTGCCGCCCGCCGGCGTCCAGCTTGTAGCCGCCGGGCAAGCTGAAAGCGAATTCAATCAGTTTATGGTCCAAAAACGGCGATCGGCATTCCAGCGAATTGGCCATGCTGGCAATGTCCACCTTGAACAGGATGTCCTCGGGCAGGTAGGTGCACATGTCCAGGTACAGCCAGCGGTTCAGCCGGTCCGCGCCCGAGGTGCGCGCGAGCGCCTGCTCCAGCCAGGCGTCATTGGCCTTGCCCGCGGCTTCGGCCAGCCGCGGCGTGACCAGCGCCGCCTTTTCGGCATCGGTGTAGAAAGCCAGCAGGTGCTTGTAGCGCGCCGCGCCGTGCATGGACAGGATTTCGTCGGCGCGCGTGGCGGGAAAGACCTTTTTGCGCTTGTTCGGCCGCGCCATGTTTTCCAGCGCCACGGTGAGGCGGCGGCCCGACTTCCATAGCGGCGTGAGCTTCCAGGCGCGCAACGCGTCGGCGCGGCGCATGTGATAGAAGCGCCGGTAGCCGGCGAACACCTCGTCGCCGCCGTCACCGGTGAGCGCCACGGTCACTTCGTTCCGCGCGAACTGCGACACGTGGAAGGTGGGCATGAGCGAGTTGTCGGCCATGGGCTCGCCCAAGTGGCGCACCAGTTGCGGCAGCAGCTCCACGGCGTTGGCGCGCACCGTCATCTCGTGGTGGTCTGTGTGCAGGTGCTCGGCCACCTGACGAGCGTAGGGCAGCTCGTTGAAGCGCTCGTCCTCGAAGCCGATGGCATAGGTTTTCACCGCGGAGGACGACAACCGCGACATGGCCGCCACGGTGATGCTGGAGTCGATGCCGCCGGAGAGGAAGGCGCCCAGCGGCACGTCGCTCACCAGGCGGATGCGCGTGGCCTCCAGCACCTGCTCGCGCAGCGCCGCGCAGGCGTCTTCGAAGGACAGGTTGGCGCGCTTGGAGAAGTCGATGTCCCAGTAGCGGAACACGCGCTCGACGCGTCCGCCCTTCACCACCATGGCGTGCGCCGGCGGCAGCTTGCGAACGCTGGCGAAACCGGTCAGCGGCGCAGGAATGTACTGGTATGTAAGGTAGTGGTCGATGGCTTCCAGATCGGGCCGGCGCGACAGCGTGGCATCCAGTTCGAGCAGCGCGGCGATCTCGGAGGCGAACAACACGCCGCGGTCCGTCTGCGCGTACACCAGCGGCTTCACCCCCAAGCGGTCGCGCGCCAGGCTGAGCGTGCCCTGCTGGCGGTCCCATACCGCGAAGGCGAACATGCCGCGCAACTGGGTGAGGCACGCTTCGAAGCCCTCGCGCGCGAACAGGCGCAGCAGTATTTCGGTGTCGGAGTGACCAGCGAAGCGCTCCCCCTGGGCTTCCAGCTTGTTGCGCAGGTCGGGAAAGTTGTAGATCTCGCCGTTGAAGACGATGACGTAGCGCCCGTCGGGGCTTTGCATGGGCTGGTGGCCCAGGGGCGACACGTCGATGATGGACAGGCGCGCGAAGCCCAGGGCCGTGGCGCTCTCGGACCATACGCCCTGGTCGTCCGGTCCGCGATGGCTGATGCAGGCCAACGCCTGCCGCACGTCGCCCGGGGCGTTCGCGCCGTCGCGCATGGCGTATCCAAGCAACCCGCACATTATGCGGACACCGTCTTGTGATTGGCGGCGCGGTTCGCCATGCCGCGCTCCAGCAGTTCTTCCAATTGCCGGGCGTTGGCGGCCCAGGTGAAATGATTCTCGGCGCGAATGCGCCCGGCCTGCCCGAGGCGAGTACGCAGCGTGGCATCGGCGGCCAGGCGTCCCATGGCCTCGCGCCATACCGGCACGTCGCCGGCGGCGAGCAGTTCGCCGGTTTCCCCGGGCACCACGATTTCCAGCATGCCGCCCAGACGCGAGGCCAGCACCGGCAGGCCGCAGGCCATGGCCTCGACCAGGCTGATGCCGAAGGACTCTTCGCTGACCGAAGGCTGGACGAAAATATCGGCGTCGGCCAGCAGCCGCGGCAGATCGCTATGCGCCACGCGGCCCGCGAAATGCACGCGCGCAGCCACGCCCAGCGCGGCGGCCTGCGCCTGCAGACGCGGCTGTTCGGGGCCGTCGCCGGCGATGATGAAATGCACCCCGGGCAGCGTGGCCATCGCCTCGATGACCACGCGCAGGCCCTTCAACCCCACCAGCCGGCCGATGCTCACCAGGGTGACGGCGTCGGCATCAATCCCAAAGCGCGCACGGAAGGCATTGCCGCGCGGCATGAG
>DATNCF010000330.1:0-5773 GCA_035571675.1 Burkholderiales bacterium
GGCGCAGTCGCGCGAACCGCTCAAGCTGGGCTTTCTGTCCTCGTTCACCGGCCCCGCCAACCAGAGCGGCTTCAACGGCATTGCGGGCGTCAACCTCGCCGTCAAGGAAATCAATGCCAATGGCGGCATTCTTGGCCGGCAGGTGGTGGTGGTGCAGGGCGATGACCAGTCCGACCCCACGGCCGCCGTGACCGAAATGCGCCGCCTGGTCGAGCGCGAGAAAGTGGACGCCATGATCGGGCCCATCGCCAGCCAGATCACGCTGGCCACGATCCCCGTACTGACCCAGGCCAAGATTCCTTCCATCAGCGTCACCGGCTCGGCCGCCATGACGCCGCAGATCGGGCCCTATCACTTCAGCATGCTGCCCAGCGCCGACACCCAGGCCGAGGCCATCACCAACTATCTGGAACATACGCTGCACGCCAAGTCCGCGGGTGTGATCCACGATGCGGGAGCGCAGACCATATCCACGGTTCAGGCGCTGCGGCGGCTTCTCGGGGAGCGCAAGATCACACTCACCGAGGACCAGCAATACGATCTGACCTCCACCGACATGACGCCGCAACTGTTGACGCTGCGCCGCTCCAACCCCGAGTACCTGATCGTGCTCACCGGCACCGGCGCCGACACCGGCTACATCCTGAAGAACCTCGACGACATCGGCTGGAACATCAAGGTGGTGGGCAACAACACCATCGTGGCGCAAGTGGGCGTGACCACCAAGATCGCCGGCCCCAACGCCTACAAGAACGCCGTGGGGGTGAACTACAAGTCGGTCTCCTATTGCTCCAACGAGACGGCTGGAAACTCCGAGTACGGCAAGATGAAGGAGCGGCTGCAGGCCTTCGATTCCGCCAACTACGCCAAGTACTCGCCGCTGGTGGTGGCCTACATCTATGACTCGGTGTATGCCATGAAGGCCGGCCTGGAAGGCGCGGGCAAGGTCGATGGTCCGGCCTTTGCCGCCTGGATGGAGGCCAATGCCGGCAAGCTCAAGGGCATCCTGTCCGCCCCGCTGGTGGCCAGCAAGACCAGCCACTTCCTGATCGCGCCCTCCGCGCTGGTCATGGTGGAGGACCCCACCCATCCGCGCGCCGACGGCCTGATGAAGCGCGTAGGCTGCTAAGCACTCAAGCACAGGGAGCAGGCGCAAGCCGCTCCCAGCTTGAAGCCCCCGAGGCGCCCCTGAGAATCGGGAACGCCAAATCCGGGGGCTTTTTCATTTCCGCGCTGGAAGCGCGGACCTCGTAAACCACGGCCTGAATATACTCGAACCCAAAACCTTTACTCGGACGGATGTCTGGTGCGATAGTTGCTTGACGCGAATCATCGTCCAGCCCCAAAAATATTAAAAGGTTCAACGGTGGCCAAGATCACTCCGGGCGTCGGCCCGCGCTATGCGCAAGTTGTCGTATTGTTCGGTGCCACCGGCGACCTTGCGCGCCGCAAGCTGCTGCCCGGCCTGTACCACCTGTGCAGCGCCGGTTTCATTCCCGATTTCCGCATCATCGGAGTATCGCTGGACGGCCTCGACGCCGAGGGCTTCCGCGCGGCCACCCATGCGGCCCTGGCCGAGTTCTTCAGCCGCAAGCTCTCGGACCCGGACTGGAAAGCCTTCGCCGCCAACCTCGACTATGTGCCGCTGTCGGGGGGGCCGGGGGCGCTGCGCGCCGCGGTGCAGAAAGCCGAGCAGTCGCTGGGCGCTGAAAGCCGCCGCCTGCACTACCTCAGCGTGCCGCCCGACGCCGCCCTGTCCGCCGTGCGCCTGCTGGGCGAGGCGGGGCTGGCGGAGAACGCCCGCATCGTCATGGAAAAGCCTTTCGGGCGCGACCTCGCCAGCGCCATCGAGCTGAATGCCCGGCTGCACGAGGTGTTCGCCGAGCAGCAGATTTTCCGCATCGACCACTACCTGGGCAAGGAAGCGGCGCAGAACATCCTCGCCTTCCGCTTCGCCAACGGCCTGTTCGAGCCCATCTGGAACCGCAATTTCATCGACCACGTGCAGATCGACGTGCCCGAGACCCTGGGGCTGGGCAAGCGCTCGGCCTTTTACGAGCAGACCGGCGCCTTCCGGGACATGGTGGTGACCCACCTGTTCCAGATCCTCGGTTTCATGGCCATGGAGCCGCCGACGTCCCTGGAACCCGCGCCCATCGGCGAGGAAAAGAACAAGGTGTTCCGCAGCATGCTGCCCGTCAAGCCGGCGGACGTGGTGCGCGGCCAGTACACCGGCTACCGCGGCGAGCCCGGCGTGGACCCCGAGTCCGAGACCGATACCTTCATTGCGCTGAAATGCTACATCGACAACTGGCGCTGGGCGGGCGTGCCGTTCTTCCTGCGCACGGGCAAATGCCTGGCCGAAGGCCAGCGCATCATTTCCATCGCCTTCCGCGAACCGCCCAAGAGCATGTTTCCGGCCGGCTCGGGCGTGGGCGCGCAGGGCCCCGACCACCTCACCTTCGACCTGGCCGACGCCTCGCGCATGTCGCTGTCGTTCTACGGCAAGCGGCCCGGACCCGGCATGCGCCTGGACAAGCTCAGCCTGCAGTTCGCCATGCACGACACCGGCTTCGCCGCCGAAGTGCTGGAGGCCTACGAGCGCCTCATCCTCGACGCCATGCGCGGCGACCACACGCTGTTCAACACCGCCGAGGGCATCGAGCGGCTGTGGGAAATCTCCATGCCGCTCCTGGAAGCGCCGCCGCCGGTGCGCCTGTACCAGCCCGGCTCATGGGGCCCCAAGTCCATCCACCAGCTCATCGCGCCGCACGCCTGGCGGCTGCCGTTCGAGCGCGTGTGGCGCAATCCGAATCCCACCGGTGGCTGAGATCGCGGTCCTCTCCGCGAAAGCAAAAACCCGCTGGGTTCCGGCTTTCGCGGGAATGAAATCACAGGCGTTTACTGCAGGAAACCCGCCTTCACTTCCTCGGGGGTGAGCAGCCGGATCGGCTCCGCCTCAACCTCCCATATCTCGCGGCAATACTCCCGGATGCTGCGGTCGGATGAAAACTTCCCCGAGCGCGCCACGTTGAGTATGGACATGCGCGACCAGGCCGCGGCATCGCCGTAGGCCTCGCCCACGGCTTGCTGGCACTCGGCATAGGAGGCGTAGTCGGCCAGCACGCAGTAGGGATCGTGGTGCAGCAGCGCGTTCACCAGCGGCGCAAACAGGTGGGGGTCGCCGCGCGAGAAAAAGCCGCCGCGCAGCAGTTCCATCACCTCGGCCAGTTCGGCGTTGCTTTCCACGTAGTCCAGGGGGCGGTAGCCGCCCGAGTGCAGCGCCGCCACCTCGGGCGTGGTGAGGCCGAACACGAAGAAGTTCTCGGCACCCACCTCGTCGCGGATCTCGATGTTGGCCCCGTCCAGGGTGCCTATGGTGAGCGCGCCGTTCATGGAAAACTTCATGTTGCCCGTGCCCGAGGCCTCCTTGCCGGCCGTGGATACCTGCTCGGAGAGGTCGGCGGCGGGGTAGATGTGCTGCCCGCTGCTGACGTTGAAATTGGGTAGGAACACCACGCGGATGCGGCCGCGCACGTCCGGGTCGCGGTTCACCACCTCGCCCACCGAGTTGATGAGCTTGATGATGAGCTTGGCCATGTGGTAGCCGGGCGCGGCCTTACCGCCGAAAATGAAGGTGCGCGGCGCGATGTCCAGGCCGGGATTGCTTTTCAGGCGTGCGTACAGGCCGATGACGTGCAGGATGTTGAGATGCTGGCGCTTGTATTCGTGGATGCGCTTCACCTGCACGTCGAACAGCGAGGCGGGGTCCACGGCAATGCCGGTGCGCTCGAGCACCATGCGCGCGAAGCGAACCTTGTTGGCGAGCTTCACCGCGCGCCATTTTTCGTTGAACACGCTGTCGTCGGCGAAGTCCTCCAGCGCGCGCAGTTCTTCGAGGTCCTTGATCCAGGCGTCGCCGATGGCCTCGGTGATGAGCCCGGTCAGCCCCGGGTTGGCCAGCACCACCCAGCGCCGCGGCGTGACGCCGTTGGTCTTGTTGCTGAATTTGTGCGGCCACAGCGCGTGGAAGTCGGACAGCACCTGCTCCTTCAGCAGCTCCGAATGCAGCTCGGCCACGCCGTTGACGGCGTGGCTGCCCACGCAGGCCAGGTTGGCCATGCGCAGGTAGCGCGGGCCGCGCTCGTCGATGAGCGACATGCGCGCCACGCGCTCCACGTCGCCGAAGAAGCGCAGGCGCACGTCGTCGAGGAAGCGGGCGTTGATTTCGTAGATGATCTCGAGGTGGCGCGGCAGCAGCTTCTCGAACATGGCGAGCGGCCAGCATTCCAGCGCCTCGGGCAGCAGGGTGTGATTGGTGTAGGCGATGGCCCGGCGCGTGATGTCCCAGGCCGCGTCCCACTCCAGCTCGTACTCATCCACCAGGAGGCGCATCAATTCCGCCACGGCAATGGCCGGGTGGGTGTCGTTGAGCTGCAGCGAGAACTTCTCGTGAAAGCGCGTGAGCGGCAGCTTCTGGCCGCGCATGATGCGCAGCATGTCCTGCAGCGAACAGGAGACGAAGAAGAACTGCTGGGTGAGGCGCAGCTCCTTGCCCTGCGGCGACTCGTCGTTGGGGTACAGCACCTTGGTGATGTTCTCGGAGGCCACCTTGCCGGTGACCGCCCCGTAATAGTCGCCGCGGTTGAAGCTCTGCAGGTCGAACGACTCGGGCGCCTCGGCGCGCCACAGCCTGAGGGTGTTGGCGGTGTTGGTGGCGTAGCCCAGGATGGGCGTGTCGTAAGGCACGCCGATGACGGTGCGCTCGGGCACCCACGTGACGCGCAGCCGGCCGGTGGCGTCGGTGTGGCGCTCCACGTGGCCGCCGAGCTTCACCTCCTTGGCCCATTCGGGCCGCACGATCTCCCAGGGGTTGCCGTGGCGCAGCCACTTGTCGGTGCGCTCCACCTGCCAGCCGTCGACGATTTCCTGCTCGAAAATGCCGAACTCGTAGCGGATGCCGTAGCCCATGGAGGGGATTTCCAGCGTGGCCATGGAATCGAGGAAACAGGCAGCCAGGCGCCCCAGGCCGCCGTTGCCCAGGCCCGGCTCCTCCTCTTCCGCGAGCAGCGCATCCAGGTCCAGCCCCAATTCGGCCACGGCCTGTTGCACCTCGCCGTAAATGCCCAGGTTGACGAGGTTGTTGCCCAGGTGCGGCCCCATGAGGAACTCGGCCGAGAGGTAGGCCACGGTGCGCGAGCCGCGGCGGGTGTAGGCGGCAGCCGTGCTGATCCACCGTTGAAGGAGGCGGTCTCTGACAACATAGGCCAGAGCCAAGTAGTAGTCTTTTCGCGTCGCCAGCGCCGGGAACTTGCCCTGCATGTAGAACAAGTTATCGAGAAAGGCCTGTTTGAGCGCTTCTTTCCCTAAACCCGTACGGCCATCTTCAATGGAGGGTTGAGTGACCGGAGTCTGGGAATCCGCAGTGGCAATGTCCATATAAGCCCCCTGATTTGTCACCTCAGGAAGCGCAAAAATCGTGCGCGTTGTCGATATTGTTAGCCCTTGAAATTGCTAGGGAACAAGATTCACCTCGCACCAACACAGAACTAATCTGGCAAATCGTGCCCATAGATGGTGCGGAATGAGTATTGGCATTAACGCGGGCCATTCCTCCCCCTCTCCCAAGGAGAGGGGCTTCAAGCCACTTCGGGGCGCCAGCTTGGGAGGCTTTTTTCTCCCCTCTGCTGGGAGAGGGGCCGGGGGAGAGGGAGGCCCATGAGATGTTTATCGATGCGTATCATGACCATGCGCGGCGTATTTCTTGCTGCCT
>DATNCF010000331.1:0-4016 GCA_035571675.1 Burkholderiales bacterium
TCCTTGCAAAAACCGCGGAAGGTCTCGAACAGCTCCTGTGCCCGTTCCTGCGGCATGCCCTGGGGGATCCAGCCGTCGCCCAGACGCGCGATGCGGCGCAGCACTTTCATGCTGGCGCGCGCGCCGCCGAATTGCGGCCGGTCGCTGCCGCCGCCGAACCAGACGGGAATGGGCCTTTGCACCGGCAGCGGGTTGATGCCGGCGTCGGGGATGTCGTGGTAGCTGCCCTTGAAGGCCACGGCGGGCCGGCTCCACAGCGCGCGCAGCACCTGCACCGATTCTTCAATGCGCGCTCCGCGGTCCGCGAACGGCTGGCCCAGGGCCTGGTATTCGACTTCGTTCCAGCCCGTGCCGACGCCCAGCCGGAAACGTCCCTTGCACAGCACGTCCAGACAGGCGGCCTGCTTGGCCACCAGCGCGGTCTGACGCTGGGTCAGGATGAGAATGCCGGTCACGAAGCCCAGCTTCGAGCTGATGCCGGCCATGAAGGAGAACAGGGTGAACGGCTCATGGAACTGCGATTCCAGCCGGTAGGGCCGCTTCCAGTCCGGCCGCGAGGCGGTGTTCGCGCCCAGCACGTGGTCGAAGGCGAGCACATGGGTAAAGCCCATGGCTTCGACGGCCTGGGTGTACTGCCTGACCGCGCCGGGATCGGCCTCGATCTCGGTCTGGGGATAGGTGACTCCGATTTGCATGAACGTTTCCTTTTGGAACAAAAGCGCTCATCGAATGGGGCAGAACGGCGCGGGCACCACGGCGCAAAATCTAACCCAAAGCGCTCCGGGCTGCACACCTACTGCCGGCGACAAGCCGGGCGGCGGGTAGACGCAGCACGTGCGCGGCTCAAAGGCATCTGGCCCGCGGAACCTTCGCCAACAACCTGCCCGGATGCGCGCACCGCCGCCCCTCCGGCCGGCCAAGAAAAAATCAAGGGAACTATGAGAAATGCGCCTACAGCATTCGCGGCCGGGGCCGTGCTAGCCTTTCGGGGACTGATGTCGAGTTTGGCGGACCGCAATGTCGACGTTTCTTGACGCGGTTGATTCAGGTTTTCAGGGTTTCCCGGGCGGGAAGTGCGTATAGGCGCAAACAATGGCTATGGAATCAGATCAGGCCACGCGGGACGGCATGCCGTCGGCGGCCCAATTTACTCCTTCGTTGCGCGTTCTGGTGGTGGACGACAATGTGGATGCGGCGGTGGCGCTGGATTTGTGGCTGCGCTCCCTGGGGCATGAAACCCGCGTGGCCCACGACGGCATCACCGCCCTCCGGCTGGCGGCGCAGTTCAACCCCGACGTGGTGCTGCTGGATATTTTCATGCCGCACCTTGACGGCTATGCCGTGGCGCGGCGGTTGCGCGCGCTCAGGATGGACCATCCCCTACGCATCGTGGCCGTGACGGGCTGGGCCGAGGGCACCGACCGCACCCAGTTGCGCGAAGCCGGATTCGACCTGCAACTGGTGAAGCCCCTGGACATGAACGACCTTGCCAGGGCGCTGAAGGTCAGCAGCGAAGCGGCGCATTAGCCCGTCACGTCCTTCCACGGCTAGCCGGCGGCTGGCTTGATCGATACCTGGTGGCCGCGCGCCTCGAGCGCCGGGATCACCTTCGTGCCCAGCAGTTCAATGCTGCGCATGATCTTGTCGTGCGGCAGGTCCCCAAACTGCATGTAGCACAGCAGGTTGTCGATACCGCACTTTTCCCACTCAATCATTTTCTCCAGGCAGATGTCCGGCGTCCCCAAAATAAGACGGGCGTCATCGGCAAACGTGCGCACGTTGAAGTCGTCCCTGCGAATCATCTCGACTCCGCGGGTCATGTCGATGCGGTCCTTTTCGGGGGAATTGGGGATTTCCCAGCGCTCGATGAACTCGGCGATGTCGGTGTACCACCACTTGGCCGAGTCCCACATGCCGTACTTCTCGGCCTCGGCCATGTCGTCGCAGCAATGCACCAGGGTATAGGCGCCGGCGCGCCGGTTGACCACGCGCGTGAGCGGTTTGGCGGTTTCCTGCTGGGCGGCCCTATAGGCGTCGATGTTCTCCTTGAGCTTGGCGAGGGGCTGCAGAATCGCGAAGGACAGCAGGCCCAGGCCCCCATGCCCCGCGTGCACGGAACTGTCCTTTGACCCGCTGGCCATCCACACCGGGGGATGAGGATCCTGGAAAGGGCGCGGCGTGATGTAACGTTCGGGAAGGTCGTAGTGCTCGCTGTGGTGGGAAAAGTACTCCTTCTCCCACATGCCGGAGATGATCTTGATGGCCTCGATAATCTGGTCGCGGCTGCGCGCGTCCGTGGGGACATGGAAGGCGGTTTGCTCGATGGGGGTCGAGCGCCCGGTGCCCCATTCCACCCGGCCCTTGGACAGGATGTCGACCATGGCCACTTTCTCGGCGACGCGCACGGGATTGATGAAGTTGAACGGGACGAGGGTGACGCCGAAGCCGATGCGGATGCGCTCGGTGATCATGGCCATGGCGGCCAGCACGCACTCGGATGCCGAGCAGGCCGAGCGCGTGGTCTTGAAGTGATGCTCCACGCACCACACGGTGTTGAAACCCACCTTGTCGGCCAGCTTGGTCTGCTCCAAGGCCTCATTGATGATGTTGATCTCGGCTTCCCGCTGCCCATAAGGATGCGGCTTCTTCCACGGGCGCGGACGGGGCTGGAGTTCAAAGAGCAAATCAAGCTTCATGGCACTTTCCTTTATTCCTATTGAGAAAAAGCAGGACAAAAGCTGCGGTTTCACAGTGTGCACACTCGGCCCGGAGAACCGGTTGTAGCCCCCTACAATCCGGGGCCGGTTAACACTCGATATACGAGTGCGACGGGGTCTATTGGGCGCCAGGGCTAGGCGCGAGGAGCGCCGAAGACCTACTTGCAACCGCAAAGAATTACTGTATATTCGTACAGTATCGGCGCCTGCCGGCATCCTGTTTCACCACTATGTATTCCTCCCTGCCGCTGTACGCGGAACTGCATTGCCTGTCCAATTTCAGCTTCCTGCGCGGGGCCTCGCACCCCCAGGAGCTGATGCTGCGCGCCGCCGGGTTGGGCTACTCGGCCCTGGCCATTACCGATGAGTGCTCCGTGGCAGGGACGGTGCGGGCGCACATGGAGGCCAAGAAGGTCGGGCTGCCGCTCATCATCGGCAGCGAGATCGCCCTCGCCGACGGGCCGCGTGTGGTGCTGCTTGCCACCGGGCGCGAGGGCTACGGCCGTCTTTCGGCGCTGATCACGCTGGGACGCCGCCGCGCCGGCAAGGGCGCCTATCGGCTGCTGCGCGCCGACCTGGAGGACGGCATTCCCGGCTGCCTGGCCCTGCTTTGCCCCGGGCAGGCGCCCCTGGATGAAGAGGCCGCCGGCCGGTTGCGCGGGCAGGCGGCATGGCTGGGCGAGCGCTTTTCCGGCCGCGCCTGGATGGCGGCGGAACTGCTGTGCGGCCCGGATGACGCGGCGCGGCTGGAGGCGCTGCGCGATGCGGCCAGGCACGGCGGCCTGCCGCTCACCGCCGCCGGCGACGTGCACATGCACGTGCGCTCGCGGCGCCGCCTGCAGGATGTGCTGACCGCCATCCGGCTCGGACGATCGGTGGCCGGGTGCGGCCATGCCCTGCACCCCAACGGCGAGCGGCATCTGCGCCACCGCCTGCGGCTGGCTCGGCTCTACCCGGCCGAGTTGCTGGCCGAAAGCACGCGCGTGGCCGAGCGCTGCATGACAAGCGGATTCAACCTGGAGCAACTGCGCTACGAATATCCCGAGGAACTGGTGCCGGCGGGCGAGACACCGGCCACGCACCTGCGCAAGCTCACCGAAGCGGGACTGGCCCGGCGCTATCCCGAAGGCGTGCCCGGCAGCGTGGGCGGTCAGATCGAACAGGAGCTGGCCCTGATCGCGCGCAAGCGCTACGAGGCCTTCTTCCTCACCGTGCACGACATCGTGCGCTACGCCAGGAGCAAGGGCATCCTTTGCCAGGGGCGCGGCTCGGCCGCCAATTCCGCAGTCTGTTTCTGCC
>DATNCF010000332.1:0-3684 GCA_035571675.1 Burkholderiales bacterium
CGACGGCGATGAGCGTGCTGGACAAGACACGCCCACCGGCAAGAACATAGTCGGGCCGAACTAATCGGCGCGGGCCAGCGATTAGTGGGAAGCCGGTAAAGCTAAAATGGATTCGACCTCGGCCGACAACTACCGATCTCCGTAGTAGGGCGCGTCGCTCCCAGTGCGGCGGCGCCAGCGCGGCTTGCCGCCGTGCAAGCTGAGGATGAAACCCAGGCGCGAGGCCGCGGCCCACAGCGGGCCCACACCGGATCGACCCCGTCTAACCCCTGGCGCCGGGCTTCACTCCGAACGCCGCATACAGCGGGTCCTCGGGGCACTTCTTGCCGAAGGGCACCTGCTTGCCGAAAATGCCGCGGCTCCAGTCGGTGACCTCGTCGTCGACGCGGAACCACGCCCACACCACGTCGCGGTGGATGATGCGCCACTCGTTGCCGCGTTTCTCGAAGCGGTCGAGGTAACGGCCGCCGGCGAACAACTCGCTGTCGCCCTTCTTGCTCTTCACGCGCTCGAAGCCGACGAACTGCGACTCCACGCGCGCCGCCGTGGGGCCGTCCAGCTCGATCATGGCGTTGGTGATCATGTGCATGGTGGATTCGCGCCCGCGCAGGAACGGGATCACCCATTCGGCGAACTCCCAGGCGTTGCCGTTGTAATGGGTGTGGTTGTCCACGGCCTCGGGCCAGTAAGCCGACTTGAGGGTTTCGAGGTCGCAACGGTCGATACCGCGGCAATAACGGTATAGGCAGGCGCGGATGGCTTCCCGGTCAAGGAGTGCTTGTACCTCGGGATCGCGATCAGGCATGAGAGTTCCTTGCTTGTAAGCGGCAGGCGCACACGAACAACGCGCCTCGACCTGTTCGATTATAAGCACGTTCGCTGAGGGGAAGGGAACCGCGGGCTGTAGCTTGGAAAGGGCGTTTAAACCTCTTTCCGCGGAGCGGAAAGCCTCGTGAAATCGTAAGGACCCTTGTGCAATCGTAAAGGCCCTCGAGGCTTCCCGCTGGCGCGGCAACGGATCGGGAACGCTAGTGCGGGGATTCGAGACCGAGCGCCTGTGGTGCGCGGGCTTCTTTTTTCTTTTTTTTACGTGACGATATCCACTGCTGCAGCCGTTCGAAGTAAATGTAGATCACGGGCGTGATGTACAAGGTCAGTATCTGCGACACCACCAGCCCCCCGACCACGGCTAAACCAAGTGCTTGCCGCGACTCGCCGCTTCCCCCGAGGCCAAGTGCTATCGGCAATGTGCCCATGAGAGCGGCAAAGGTGGTCATCATGATGGGACGGAAGCGCACCAGGCACGCCTCCTGGATGGCTGCCGCAGGAGCCAGGCCTGCATGGCGCTGCGCCTCGATGGCGAAGTCGATCATGATGATGGCGTTCTTCTTCACGATGCCGATCAACATGATGATGCCCACGAAGGCGTACATGTTGAGCTCCACCTTGAACAGCATCAGGGTGATGAGCGCGCCCAGGCCGGCCGTGGGCAGGCCGGACAGGATGGTGACCGGGTGCAGCAGGCTCTCGTACAGGATGCCCAGCACCAGGTAGATGACGAAAATGGCCAGCACCAGCAGGACGCCCATGCCGGCGAGCGAGCTCTGGAAGGCCTGCGCCGTGCCGGTGTAAGTGCCGTTCAGCGTCTGGGGCACCTTCAGGTCGCGCATGGCGCGGTCGATGGAGGCAATGGCCTGCGACAGCGACAGTCCGGGCTTGACGTCGAACGCCAGGGTCACCGAGGGCAGTTGCCCGAGATGGCTCACCGCCAGCGGCCCCACCCCATAGCTGATGTTGGCCACGGAACTGAGCGGCACCAGCGGCCCGATATTGCCGGGGCCGCTGGTGGAGCGCACGTACAGCATGGACAGCGCCGAGGGGTCGCGCTGGTAGCGCGGCGCGAGTTCGAGGATCACCCAGTACTGGTTGGTTGCGGTGTAGATGTTGGATATCTGCCGCGCGCCGAAAGAGTCGGCCAGCGCCGCCTCGATGGTGTTGATGCTCACGCCCAGGGCCGAGGCCTTCTCGCGGTCGATCTGCACGTTGGCCTTGAGCTGCGCGATCTGCAGGTCGCTGGTCACGTCGGTGAGCTCGGGCAGCGATTTCATCTTGGCCTCGATGAGCGGCTCCCAGTGGTACAGCTCGGCCGTGCTCGCGCTCTGGATCACGTACTGGTAGGGGCTCTTGGTGATCTGGCCGCCCACGCGGATCACGGGCGGGTTCTGGATGAACACGCGCATGCCCATGACCGATTGCAGCTCGGGCCGCAGCGCCCGCGCCACCTCTTCGGCGGACTTGCGCTGCTCGCGCGGCTTGAGAATGATGGTCAGCCGCCCCAGGTTCAGCGCCGGGCTGCCGTTGCCCGCGCCGATGGAACTCATCACCGAATCCACATTGGGGTCCTTGCGCACGATGTCGGCCACGCGGCGCTGCAGGTCGGCCATGGCGTCGAAGGAAATGTCCTGCGCGGCCTCGGTGAACCCGATGAGCTGGCCGCTGTCGTCGTTGGGCAGGAAGCCCTTGGGCGAGGTGGTGAACAGCACCGCGGTGGCGACCAGGATGGCGGCGAACACCGCCATGACGGCGCGCGGGTGGCCGATGGCCACGCGCAGGGTGCGCGCGTAGGCGCCCTTGGTGGACTCGAAGGCGTGCTCGATGAGGTTGAACATGCGGCCGTGGCGGTCCTTGCGGTGGTCCGCGCTTTTTTCAGACAACAGCCGGCTGCACATCATGGGCGTGAGCGTCAGCGACACGAAGGCCGAGATGAGCACCGCCGCCATGATGGTCACGGCGAACTCGTGCAGCAGCCGCCCGAGGATGCCGCCCATGAGCAGCACCGGGATGAACACGGCCATCACCGAGGTGGTCATGGAGACCACGGTGAAGGCGATCTCCCTGGTGCCGTCCAGCGTGGCCTGCAGCGCGCTCTTGCCCATTTCCACGTGCCGGGTGATGTTCTCCAGCACCACGATCGCGTCGTCCACCACGAAGCCCACCGCCAGCGTCAGCGCCATGAGCGACAGGTTGTCGATGCTGTAGTTGAGCAGGTACATGAGCGCGAAGGTGCCGATCACGCAGATGGGCAGCGCGATGCTGGGGATGAGCGTGGCCGACAGGTTGCGCAGGAACACGAAAATCACCCCGATCACCAGCACCAGCGAGGCGAACAGCGTGAACTGCACCTCCTGCACCGACTGGCGGATGGTGGTGGAGCGGTCGTACAGCGTGTCGATGCTGATGCCGGGCGGCACCTCGCTGCGGAAGGTGGGCAGCAGCTTCTTCACCTGGTCCACCACCTCGATGGTGTTGGTGCCCGGCTGGCGGAAAATGGCCAGCACGATGCCGCGCTTGCCGTTGAACCACGCCGCCACCTTGTCGTTCTGCACGCCGTCGATGACGCGGCCGACTTCCTGCAGCCGCACCGGCGCGCCGTTGCGGTAGGCCACGATGACCGGGCGGAAGGCCGGGGCGTCGAAGAGCTGGCCGTTGGCCTGCACGGCATACATGCGGTCGCGGCCATACAGCGTTCCGGTGGGAAGGTTGACGTTGGCGCTGGACACGGCCTGCTCCACGTCGGTGATGCCCACGCCGCGCGTGGCCAGCGCCGAGGGGTCGACCTGCACCCGCACCGCGTATTTCTGCTGGCCGAACACCGATACCTGGGCGATGCCGTTGATGGTGGAA
>DATNCF010000333.1:0-5386 GCA_035571675.1 Burkholderiales bacterium
AAATGCCGGCCTCGACGCGCACGGTCAGTGCCTTTGAGTCGACGGCGAGCACGCGACTCATGCCGGTCATATCCAGCAACAGCCCGCCATAGGCCACCGACTCGCCTTCGGTGGTCAGGCCGCCGCCGCGCACCGTCACCGGCACGCGATACATTTGCGCCAGTTTCATGATGGAAGCGACTTGATCGGCGCTTCGGGCGATGACCACGCCGTGGGGCAGGCCGTAGGCCGTGCCGCCGGCGTCGGTGGAAAAGGAGCCGCGGGTATGGCCCTCCTCCAGTACCTCGATGCCCTGGCTGCGCACAGTCGCGGCAAACGTCGCCCAGCCCTCGCCAGCCCAGCGCGCCGCGTTGGTTTGCTGGCGCGGTAGCCCGGGCAGGGTGTCAGGCGCAACGGGACAGGAGCCAACCACGCCCGGCTCGACGAGAGGAATATCCAAGGAACTGAAGGAGTTGAAAAGGTGGTCCGAAGTTTACCCGCCATCCAGGCACGCCCGAATTTTCGAGTTTGCCAGGAGGGCAGCTGCAGAGCCTGCTAAAATGAACCTATCGCCCTTGAATATCGTTTATTTTCAAAGGTGATCTACGGCGGGCCTCCCCGCATTGCGGCGTAGTGAACCTGGTCAGGTCCGGAAGGAAGCAGCCACAGCTATTCTCCGCAAGTGCCGGGGGCAAGGCTCGCCACCCCATTTCCGCTCGCTCTCGGCATGCCCGGGGGCGCGAGCTTGAACCGGCGGCGCCCGAACTGTAATAATATACAGTATGACTTACCAAGTCCTCGCCCGTAAATGGCGCCCACGCTCCTTCGAGACCCTGGTTGGGCAGGAGCACGTGGTGAAGGCGCTGACCCACGCGCTGTCGTCGGGCCGGCTGCACCACGCTTACCTCTTCACCGGCACGCGCGGCGTGGGCAAGACCACCATCGCGCGCATCCTGGCCAAGGCGCTGAACTGCGAAAAGAACGGCATCAGCCCCAAGCCCTGCGGCGAGTGCGCCGCCTGCACCGAAATCGACAACGGCCGCTACGTCGACTACATCGAGATGGACGCGGCCTCCTACCGGGGTGTGGAAGACATGGTCGACCTGCTGGAGCGCGCGGCCTACGCGCCTTCCTCGGGCCGCTACAAGGTGTACATGATCGACGAAGTGCATCAGCTCTCCAACCACGCCTTCAACGCCATGCTCAAGACGCTCGAAGAGCCGCCGGCACACATCCTGTTCATCCTCGCCACCACCGATCCGCAAAAGGTGCCGGTGACGGTGCTGTCGCGCTGCCTGCAGTTCAACCTGAAGCAATTGCCGCCGGCCGAAATCGCCGGCCAGCTCGAGCGCATTCTCAAGGCCGAGTCCATTCCCGCCGAGCCGGGCGGCCTGCGGCTGATCGCCAACGGGGCGCGCGGCAGCATGCGCGACGCCCTGTCGCTCATGGACCAGGCCATCGCCTATTCGGGGGGGCAGGTGGGCGAGCAGGCGGTGCGGGCGATGCTGGGCACCATCGACGACAGTTTTCTCTACGCCATCCTCGAGGCGCTGGCCGCCGGCGACGCCAAGGCGCTGCTCGACGTCGCGGGCGACATGGACGCGCGCAATCTCTCCTTCGACGGCGCGCTGCAGGAACTGGCCGCGCTGCTGCACCTGGTGGCCCTGGCCCAGACCGCGCCCGAGGCCGTGCCGACCAGCGTGGACGCGGCGCGGGTGAAGAAAATCGCCGCGGCGCTGGACGCCGAGGACGTGCAGCTCTACTACCAGATCGCCATCCATGCCCGCCAGGACCTGCCGCTCGCGCCTGACGAATATGCCGGCTTCAGCATGGCGCTGCTGCGCATGCTGGCGTTCAAGCCTGAAACCGCCGGATCCGGAACCACAGGGCCGGAAAAATCCCCGCCCGGGACGGGCGGGCAGCGTGCCAATCGAGAGCCGGCCAGGGCGCCTCTTGGGGTTCAAGCGGGTGTGCAAGCGGCCATACCCTCCAAGCAGTCAGCCAACGTTGCAGCGGCTGGGCCAGCGGTCAGCCGTCCGGCGATGGCGGACAATGACGCAACCAACGACGACCCCGGCAAAACAACCAGGCAACCAGCCAAGGCCATTCAGTTCAAAGGCAATTGGGCCGACCTGACCCGCAACCTGGACGTGGGCGGAGTAGCCCGGCAACTCGCCCGGCAAAGCGAGCTGAAGCGCTTCGAATCGGGTGTGCTGGACATCACCGTGCCGCCCTCGGCCAGGCACCTGCTACAGAAGGCCTACCTGGACAAGCTGGCATCCGCCCTGGAGCAGCATTTCGGCGCCGCCGTTCGGCTCAACGTCGAAGTAGCGCAGGCCGCCGGTACCAGCGCGCAAGATCAGGCGGTAGCCGCCATCAACCAGGACCAGTTCGTCCACGAACTGCTCGACCAGTTCGATGGCAGCATCGTGGACTCCTCCATCCAACCCATCTCGGCCAAGGCCGAGCAGCAGCGGAGAAAATCATGATCAACAAAGGTCAGTTGGCGGGCCTCATGAAGCAGGCCCAGCAGATGCAGGACAACATGAAAAAAATGCAGGAGGAGCTCGCCACGGTGGAAGTGGAGGGCCAGTCCGGCGCGGGTCTGGTGAAGGTGACCATGACGTGCAAGCACGACGTGAAGCGGGTCAGCATCGATCCGTCCCTGCTGGCCGACGACAAGGACATGCTGGAAGACCTGGTGGCGGCCGCCATGAACGACGCCGTCCGCAAGGCCGAGGCCACCATGCAGGAGAAAATGTCGGGCCTGACCGCGGGCATGGGCCTGCCCCCCGGCATGAAGCTCCCGTTCTGATCGCCGCGAGGCATTCCATGGTCCTTTCCCGCCGGAAGGACCGCATCGCTGCATGAAAGCGCCTTCTGCACTCGATGATCTGATACGGGCGCTGCGCTGCCTGCCCGGCGTCGGCCCCAAGGCGGCGCAACGCATGGCTTACCACCTGCTGCAATACGACCGGCCCGGGGCGGAAAAGCTGGGCGCCGCGCTCGGGCATGCCGTCCAGGCCGTCCGCCGCTGCTCGCGCTGCAACACCTTCACCGAAACCGAACTGTGCGAGCTGTGCTCGTCGCCCAAGCGCGATGCCGCGCTGCTGTGCGTGGTGGAGACGCCGGCCGACCTGCTGATGATGGAGCAGACCCTGGCCTACAACGGCCTGTACTTCGTGCTCATGGGGAGGCTGTCGCCGCTGGACGGCATCGGGCCGCGCGACATCGGCCTCGACGTTCTCCAGCGCAGGGCGCTGGACGGGCAGGTGGCCGAGGTGATCGTGGCCACCAATTTCACCAATGAAGGCGAGGCCACGGCGCACTACATCGGCGAGATGCTCAAGGACCGCGGGCTGAAGCTCACGCGCATCGCGCGCGGCATTCCGGTGGGGGGCGAGCTCGAGTACGTGGACACCGGCACGCTGGCCCAGGCGCTGGAAGAGCGCCGCGCGGTTTAGGGCGGCCGCATGAACAAGCGCCGTGAACAAAACTGAGGCCAGCATCAAGGGACGCGGCGCCGCGGACAACCCGGCGGTGCGGTTCGACGAATGGCGGCGCGAAGCCGAGGTCCCCGAGCCCTGGGAAGAAGAGCCGTCGCGCCCGCGCACCGTGATCACGCTGCAGCAGGCGCGCTCCATCATTTCGCGCAACGCCTCGCCCGACGTGCCGTTCACGCAGTCCATCAACCCCTACCAAGGCTGCGAGCACGGCTGCATCTATTGCTACGCGCGGCCCAGCCACGCCTACCTCGGGCTGTCACCGGGGCTGGAGTTCGAGACCAAGCTGTTCGGCAAGGCCAACGCGGCGGAGCTGCTGAGGAAGGAACTGTCCAGCCCGTCCTACAAGTGTTCCCTGATCGCCCTGGGCGCCAACACCGATCCATACCAGCCGGTGGAGCGCGAGCAGCGCATCACGCGCGGAATATTGGAAGTGTTGGAAGAGTCCAATCATCCGGTCGGCATTGTGACCAAGTCGTCCCTTGTGGAGCGCGATATCGACTTGCTGGCAAATATGTCCCGGCGAAATTTGGCCGAGGTGTACGTTTCAATCACCACCCTGGACAGTGACCTCGCGCGCAAACTGGAGCCGCGCGCCGCCGCCCCGTACCGGCGGCTGGAAACGCTGCGCCGGCTGTCCGAAGCGGGCGTGCGCTGCGGGGTGCTCACGGCGCCCATCATTCCCTTCTTGAACGACCGGCATATCGAGCCCATATTGGAAGCGGCCGCCGCCGCCGGCGCGAAGTCGGCCGGGTATGTGCTGCTTCGGCTTCCCAAGGAAGTGAAGCCGCTGTTCGCCGACTGGCTGCAGCGGCATTTTCCCCTGAAGGCCGCGCATGTATTGGCGCGCGTGAAGGAGTTGCACACGCGCGAGGAGGAACGTTTCGAATTCGGCGAGCGCATGCTCGGGTCGGGTCAATACGCGGCGCTGCTTCGGCGGCGGTTTGAACTTGCACGCAAGCGCTTCGGTCTCAACACCGGTGAGCGCGGAGGGTTGGATACGGCGCTGTTCACGCCTCCGGCGCGGCCCGGGGACAAAACCCCGCAGCTCGCCCTGTTTTAGGGCGGCGAAAAAAATTGCAGGAAAATGGGAAAAAAAGCGTAATGGGTGTTGACAGCGTTTTCAGGAACCCCCATAATCTCGTTTCTCTGATGCACCGAAACAAAAACTGAATTAAGTCAGCAGTAACAGGCAGTTAGGTTACAAGGAACTTCGGACGCGGGGTGGAGCAGTCTGGCAGCTCGTCGGGCTCATAACCCGAAGGTCGTAGGTTCAAATCCTGCCCCCGCAACCAATTCAGACAGCAGTACTTCGGGACGTCTTGCTCTTTAAAAATTGAACAGCCGATAGGTGTGGGCGCTGGGTGACGGCGAGACGCAAAGCACGGGCAACCGTGTGGAGCGCGACTCAAGAAACACTCAGGCTCACACCAGAGTCAAAGCAATAACCTTGCAATGACTTTGAGTGAGCTAGCGGCTTGTGAGCAATCGCAAGTCGCAAGCAATCGCATCGCGATTGAAAAAATGGATTGAACTGAAGAGTTTGATCCTGGCTCAGATTGAACGCTGGCGGCATGCTTTACACATGCAAGTCGAACGCGAAAGGGGGCAACCCTGAGTAGAGTGGCGCACGGGTGAGTAATGCATCGGAACGTGTCCTGTAGCGGGGGATAACTTAGCGAAAGCTAAGCTAATACCGCATACGTCCTACGGGAGAAAGTGGGGGATTCGCAAGAACCTCACGTTATAGGAGCGGCCGATGCCGGATTAGCTAGTTGGTGAGGTAAAGGCTCACCAAGGCGACGATCCGTAGCTGGTCTGAGAGGATGATCAGCCACACTGGGACTGAGACACGGCCCAGACTCCTACGGGAGGCAGCAGTGGGGAATTTTGGACAATGGGGG